>DVLW01000123.1 GCA_018715285.1 Candidatus Faecivivens stercoripullorum
TGAAATTTTTCTGATTGTCGACTAAGCTGTCCCATAATGTGTGCTTTTTCGCAGGGTTGGTGTGATAATATCAGAGTGCGGAATCAAGACCGCAGTCCATCTTTCTCTCTCTCCCTTCTTATGGGAAAGGCCCTGTCTTCATGACAGGGCCTTTTTTGCAGCCCGGTGTCCGGGCTGACTTGTTCGCGGCGGTCGCTCCTGCTCCGCAATCCGCTCGGCCGAGAAAGAAACAACCTGACTGAACGCGCCGGGTAGATGGTGCGAGTTTGTCTTCTTGCAGATTTATGCCTATAGTGATACAAAAAATAAATCCAGTGCTGTCTTCGTTCCTCTATAAACGCCGGGACGGATACGCACTGTCAGAGAAAGGATGGATTTTTCAATGTCTGATAAGATTCTGATTCTGGGTGGAAATGGGACTATCGGTGAGGCGGTGACTCGTCAGCTGGTCAACAGGGGAGATGATGTTACTCTGCTGCTCCGGCCTGACCGCAAACCAATGCACCCGGTCAAGGTCGTGACCGGTGACGGTAACGACGAACCGGCGCTTGCTGCGCTCCAGCAGCGCGAAAAGTTCGATATCGTTATCAACCTGCTGATCTATACCCCTGAACAGGCTGAAATGAACCTGCGCGTCTTTCGGGACGTGAAGCAGCTGATCTTTATCAGCACGGTATGCGTTCACGACAGGGAACAGGCGGTTGTATTCAACGAAGAAAGTGTATGCGGCAATCGTTTCAGCAGCTACGGCCAGAATAAACGCCTTGCAGAACAGGTCTTTCTGCGTGCGGCTGAACAGGACGGGTTCCCGGTGACAATCGTCAGGCCGACGCAGACTTACGGCGGAAAAAAACTGCCGCTGTCGGTTAAGGGCGGCAGTTATTGGGGTATCTGCCAGCGGATTTTGGATGGGAAACCAGTCATTGTGCATGGTGACGGCAGCTCGACATGGGTCAGCACCTATTGCGATGATCTGGCGGCTGGAATCATGCTGCTGGTCGGAAATGACGCGGCAGTCGGCCAGATATGGCAAATCACTTCCGATGAAGTGCTCAGCTGGGACCAGATGTACCGCATCCTCGGCGAAGAACTCGGTCGGGAACCGAAAATCGTCCATATCCCGACCGATATTCTCGTCAAAATCGGCATGGACAGCGGTCTGCGCGGCGATAAGGAAGCAAGCGTCATCTTTGACAATGCCAAAATCAAAAAGCTCGGATTCGTGCCGCAGGTGTCGTTCCGGGAAGGCGTCAGAAAGTACCTTGCTGGCGTCGAGAAGTATCCTGAATGGAAAACCGTTGACCCGGCTTTTGATGAACGCTGTGACGCGGTATGCGCTGCGTGGGAACGCATGGCAGAAAACTTCAATTCAACTATCTGATAATATATAAACAACAAAAACCGGCAGTGCCTTTTTCGGTACTGCCGGTTTTGCTGTCCGGTGAACAGGGGAGAACCCCCTGTTTTTTCATTTACTTTTTATTATTCCGTGTGTTGTGGCTGGTTGGCCGCGAACCGGTGTTCGTGGGACGTCTATTGACGTTATTGCTGCGCTGCTGGACGTTCGTTCCACGCGGTGCAGGTCGTTTCTGCTGTGGCTTGCGTCCGCTGCTGGTGGATGGCCCGCGGTATCCGGGTGATTTACGGATGTTCGAAGCGTTACGGGATGGTGTATAACTCCGGGAAGCATTGGTTCGCGTTCCTCCTGCAAGTCCGGCTCTGCGTGCTGCACGCCGTCTGCGCTGTTTGTTGATATTGATCTGCCGCATGATGAATACCCACGCGACAAACGCAATAACCAGCGTCAGCATCGTCAGCCAGAACCCGGCTGAGGTGAAGAAGTTCCCGACTCCACGGCAGAATGCAAGCCATGCGCTTCTCTTGAGCGACTCAGCTGCAACCAGATTGACCGTCGCAATCGTCCGGTTTTCCATCCGGATTTCAAGTGTACCCAGCTTGTCGCCTTTGTTGATCGGCGCGTCAATCGG
Source organism: Candidatus Faecivivens stercoripullorum (assembly GCA_018715285.1). Lineage (GTDB taxonomy): Bacteria > Bacillota > Clostridia > Oscillospirales > Ruminococcaceae > Faecivivens > Faecivivens stercoripullorum. The sequence goes on from DVLW01000123.1 coordinate 1,989, forward strand.
TTCCTCAGGCAGATTTGCAATCATCTGAAGCGCTGAGGAGTCAATCGATTTGAGCATCAGCCGGTTGACGTCTTCCTCCGGGACGGCGTTGACGATATCCTGCTTGGCACAGAGCGCAACTTTGGCCTGTCCTTTGACGTCGGTCGTTTTGACAATCGTCTGATAGGCCCAGTCGTTGAATGCCCAGTCGTAAAAATTCAGCGCGTCTACATAACTGAGGTTCTGTTCAATCTCGGTGCCGTCTGCATAATAAATCGGTGCACCCATCGTAATCAGCATATAATTGTACGCATCCTTCGACGCATACGAAACCAGGTTGCGTCCGCTTTCATCAGTCGTACCGGTCTTAATGCCGTGGATGTTCTCATCATAATAGCTGCTGGTGGGGTTCATGATGGTGCAGGTATGGGTGATGGTCCGCTCGTCGTTTTTGTTGGTCGCGGGCATCGTGTAGGAGTAGGTGGTCGAAATCTCCTTGAAGATATCGTACTGCATTGCATAGGTCGTGATACGGTAGATATCCTTTGCGGTGGTATACTGGTCAGCGTCGTGCAGACCGGTTGAGTTGGTGAAATGGGTATTGGTGCAGCCCAGTTCAGCGGCTTTCTGGTTCATCATCTCGACAAACCCGGCCTCACTTCCGCCGATATATTCCGCGATAATCCCGGCAGCGTCGCACCCCGACCGCAGCATCAGTGCATACAGCAGGTCGATCATCCGCAGTTCTTCTCCCGGATACAGACCGGCATTGGACGCGCCCTTTCCCCAAAGATTATCAAATACGGTATAGGACGAGGTAACGACCGTCCCTTCCAGATCATCACAGTTTTCAATCGCCAGCAGGCAGGTCATGATCTTGACAAGGGAAGCAGGATACATCAGCAGATCTGCGTTCTTTTCGTAGATGACCGTACCGGAATCGAGGTTGACCAGATAAACGGCGGTCGAGTTTACAGTAAATCCGGTGTCAACGGTGGAATCTGTTTCTGTCGAATCACCATCAGTGGTGGTGTCACTGCCGTCGCTGGTTTCGCTGTCGGAAGTGTCACTGGAAGTCTCGCTGCTCTCCTGTGAAGAGGAGCTGGACGAGGTGTCAGAAGAGGTGGTGCTGGAGGAACTCTCCGCGGAGCTTTCGCTGGAAGAAGATGTACTGCCGGAAACACTGCCGACTGCAAGCGCCGGCGTATAAAATGCTGTCAAAGCAAGGCTGAAAGACAAGATCACCGCAGTAAGACGGCTGGTGAGTGAACGTAGAGAAAGAGGTCTGTTCTTCATCTGCAAAATCCTTTCAACAGTTTTCGGGCAGGGCACAGGTCCCGAATCGCCTGTGGCTGATGATATTTCCCGCGTCACCAGCCCGTTGCAGGCTGCCCCGGAGTCTAATACGTCTATTATACCACATCTGACAACATTTGATAAGGGGGAAAAGTAAACAAACTATTCAGACAAAAAATAAAATTCCCGCATCACCTGAAAGTGATACGGGAATTTGAAACGATTTAGCAATACAGTTTCTGCATTACTTATTGTTCCATGTGGACTGGTAATGCTGTTTGACCTGAAGCCGGTTGACGGCACGGGCAAGCATCGCCTGTGCGGAACGGTATTCCTGAATGCTGCGTTTCTGCTGAATGGCTTCCTTCGCAGCATCCGCTTCACAGCGTGCACGGTTGGCGTCGATCTCTTCGGGACGTTCTGCCGAGTCGATCAAAATCAGGACTTCGCCGTTCTCAATCTTGACCAGCCCGTGGGATACCGCTGCAATCTGCTCGGGCTTGCCGGGTTCATGCAGGTGCAGCATTCCGGGGACGACTGCTGCAATCATGTTGCTGTGGCCTGCCAGAATACCGAACTGTCCGTCGAATGTCGGCACCGTCAGCGATTCACATTCCCCACGGAAAAAGGGGTGATCCGCACTCAGGATCTGAACTTTGAAAGGTGTCATTTATTCTCTTCCTTTCTTTTTCAGGACCCGCGGGTCAGGCGTTGTTTTCGGCTTTCAGTGCCTCAGCCTTGCGGATGACGTCATCCAGTGTGCCGACGTTGTAGAACGCTGCTTCGGGGTATTCGTCCATCTCGCCGTCGATGATTGCCTTGAATCCGCGCAGTGTCTCTTTAAGCGGGACGTAAACACCGGGGATACCGGTGAACTTCTCTGCAACGTGGGTCGGCTGGGAGAGGAAACGCTGGATTTTACGGGCACGCATGACGGTGTTGCGGTCGTCGTCGCCCAGTTCGTCCATACCCAGAATTGCGATGATATCCTGCAATTCCGAATACTTCTGCAAGATTTCCTGTACCCGGCGGGCAATGTTGTAATGCTCCTCACCGATCAGGTCAGCTTCCAGGATTCGGGACGAGGATGCCAGCGGGTCAACTGCCGGGTAAATACCCTGTTCCGAAATCTTACGGCTCAAAACGGTGGTCGCGTCCAGATGGGCGAAGGTGGTTGCCGTCGCCGGGTCGGTCAGGTCGTCCGCAGGGACGTAAACTGCCTGTACCGAAGTAACAGAACCGTCTTTTGTCGAGGTGATACGTTCCTGAAGCTGTCCCATCTCACCAGCCAGCGTCGGCTGGTAACCAACTGCCGAAGGCATACGTCCGAGCAGGGTAGAAACCTCACTGCCTGCCTGAACAAAACGGAAGATGTTGTCGATGAACAGCAGGACGTCTTTATGGTCTTCATCACGGAAGTGTTCTGCCATCGTCAGACCCGACAGTGCAACACGCATACGAACACCGGGAGACTCGTTCATCTGACCGAATACCAGCGCTGTCTTATCTGCAACGCCGCTCTCACGCATCTCGTTCCAGAGGTCGTTACCTTCACGGGAACGTTCGCCGACACCGGTAAATACCGAGTAGCCGCCCTGTTCCATTGCGATGTTGTGGATCAGCTCCTGAATCAGAACCGTCTTACCAACACCTGCGCCGCCGAACAGACCGATCTTACCGCCCTTGGGGTAGGGTTCCAGCAGGTCGATGACCTTGATACCGGTTTCCAGAATGTTGACAACCGGGCTCTGGTCTTCAAAAGACGGCGGTTTGCGGTAGATGCTCTTTCTGGGAGCGTCTTCCGGAATCGGTTCGCCGCCATCAATCGGGGTACCCAGTACGTTGAACATTCTGCCCAGCGTAACCTGGCCGACCGGTACTTCAATCGTCTTGCCGGGTGCTTTGACGTCCATGCCGCGGTACAAGCCTTCACTTCCGTAAAGCATGATGCAGCGGACGGTGTTGTCACCGATGTGCTGTGCGACTTCCATGATTCGCTCTTTTCCGTCGAGTGTGACAGAAAGAGCTTCTTTTATTTTCGGCAGATGTCCTTCTTCAAACTGGACGTCGATGACAGGACCGGATATCTGCACGATCTTTCCTATCTTCAATTTGTACACACTTCCTTTTCCTTACCTTGCTGGCGCTTTTTTTTCATCCTCTGTGCCTTCTGAGCCTTTGCGCCTGCCGATACTTCTGTGATTTCCTGGGTGATTGCGGCCTGACGTACGCGGTTGTATTCCAGCGAAAGCTCCTGAAGGAGTTTCTCAGCATTCTGGTTTGCCGCGTCCATTGCCGTCATTCGCGCGTTCTGTTCACTGCAAAAACTGTCGATCAGCGCACTGTAGATAAAGCCGGAAATATAGCTGCGCATGACGTTGTTCAGCACTGCTTCGACCGACGGTACAAACTCAATCGGTTCGGTGAACGCCTTTTCCCCGGGTGCCGGTGCGTCAAAGTGGGAACGATGGAAGGGGAGCAGACGGGTCACGTTGGCTTCTGAGGCCAGACTGCTTTTGAGGTCGGTGTAGATGATGAAAATCTTTTTTACCTTGCCCTGTACGTACTCTTCCAGCAGAATATCGGTAATCTCTCGCGCACGGTCCATCGTCGGGTTCTGGGCGGTGTACAGAAAGCTCTTCTTGATGTGAATGCCTCTCTGTGCGAAAAAGTGCCGCCCGTATTCGCCGACAACATAGAGCTTAGTATCCGGATGTTCCTGAAGCATCTTTTCAGCCTGCTTGAGGACATTCTGGTTATAGGCGCCTGCAAGACCCTTATCTGCCGTGATAACCAGACAGCCGAAAGTACCATCCAGCGGATTGGTGTCATGGTCTACCGGGTAGAAAAACGGGCTTTCGACATCCTGTACCGTTCGGAAAATACGCTTGATCTCTGCCCGCAGCGCGTCGAAGTAGGGACGTACCTGATCGAGGTCGGCACGCGCCTTGCGCAGCTTGGTAGAGGATATCAGGTACATTGCATTGGTAATCTTCTTGGTATCCTTAACGCTTTCGATATGGGTTTTGATTTCTTTTGTGCCGGCCATAATCAATCACCGCACTTTTCTTCCGCGTTTAAGTTTTCGAGATATGTTTTCATGCATTCCTGTGCCAGCTGCATAATCTCCTGATGGTCGTCGTCAGAAAGAACGCCCTGGTCAATCCGCTGGCAAAGAGCTTTGTTCTGTCTCTGTGCCGTTTCAACCAGCAGGTGCTGATAGCCGGGAATCTGGTCAGGAGTAAGGTTCTGCATGACATGTCCCAGTGCTGCAACCAGTGTGATGACCTGTTCATGCTGTTTCATCGGGTGGTACTGCGGCTGACGGAGCAGACGCATCAGGCCCTGACCATAGGTCAGCTGATGTTTGGTTGCTTCGTCCAGGTCGCTGGAGAACTGGGTGAAGACTTCCATCTCACGGTACTGTGCAAGGTCCAGTCGGATAGCACCGGCTGCCTTTTTCATAGCCTTGGTCTGAGCAGCGCCGCCGACACGGGATACCGACAGACCGACGTTGACTGCCGGACGCTGACCCGAGAAGAACAGGCTGCTTTCCAGGAAGATCTGACCGTCGGTGATGGAAATGATGTTGGTCGGGATGTAAGCGGAAACGTCGCCTGCCTGGGTTTCAACAATCGGCAGAGCAGTCATACTGCCGCCGCCCTTTTCTTCCGAAAGGTGAGCGGAACGTTCCAGCAGACGGGAATGCAGATAGAATACGTCGCCAGGATATGCCTCACGTCCCGGAGAACGTTCCAGCAGCAGCGACAGTGCACGGTAGGCGATAGCGTGCTTGGACAGGTCATCGTATACAATCAGAACGTCGCGGCCCTGATACATGAAGTACTCGCCCAGTGCACATCCGGCGTAAGGTGCGATATACTGCATCGAAGCAGAGGTACTTGCAGAAGCGTTGACGACGATGGTGTAATCCATCGCACCACGTCTGGTCAGGTTTTCAACCAGCTGCGCAACCGAGCTTGCTTTCTGGCCGATTGCGACGTAGATGCAGACTACGTTCTTGCCTTTCTGGTTGAGGATGGTATCCAGCGCAATTGCGGTTTTACCAGTCTGACGGTCGCCGATAATCAGCTCACGCTGTCCGCGGCCGATAGGGAACATCGAGTCGATTGCCAAAAGGCCAGTCTCCATCGGCTCATTGACCGGCTGACGGTCGATAATCTCAGGTGCTGCCATCTCAATCGGACGGTAACCGGCTGCCTTGATTTCGCCTTTGCCGTCCATCGGGACGCCCAGCGCGTCAACAACACGGCCGAGGAATTCTTCGCCGACAGGGGTACCGGCAGTCTTACCGGTTCTGTGGACAATGCTTCCTTCGCTGATCTCTTCGCTGTCGCCAAAAAGGATACAGCCGATCCGCTCGGGTGTAAGGTCCTGTACCATGCCTTTGACACCGTTGGAGAACTGCAGGATCTCACCATATGCTGCATGGTCCAGACCCGAAACGGTTGCAATTTCATCGGCAATGGTGAGAACTTCGCCAACTTCTTCCGAAGTGACCTTGGGTGTCCAGTTCTCAACCGTCTCGCGAATCAGCGGGATGATCTCGCCGCCCGAAGGGTTGAGGGTGTCCAGCTGTTCACGGAACTGACGGAGACGGCCGGTAATGGTCCAGTCGTAGATATCGGTGCCAACCTGCATCTGGAAACCATCGACGATGTTGTCGTCCTGTTTCCAGACGATGGGGATTTCAATTCCACGTGTTTTTTTCAGGTATTCGGCAAGCCGGTTTCTTTCGTCTTCAGTTGGTGCAACGCTGCTGCGGATAACAGCAGTCAAGGTTTCATCATTCTTAGGCATCCGGCTCCCCCCTCTTTTCGGCATTTGCAGCATTCAAAAACTGCTCAAACGGACTGCCTTCACCTTTAAGCAGGATTTTTTCGGTTGTGGTAAGTGCCAGGTCAGAAATTTCTTTCTGGACGTTGGACAGCATCTTGTTATGCTCCTGCTCACAGCTGATGCGGGCATTTTCAACAATGCGTGCTGCTTCATCGCGAGCCTGCTGAAGCTGTTCCTCACGGCTGGCATCAATTGCTTTCTGTGCTTCGGTACGCTTCTGAGCGATTTCCTGTGCAACGTCAGACAGCTGACGGGAATAGGAATCTTTCAGCTCTTCAGCCTGCTGAAGTCTGGATTTGGTTTCGTTGTCAATGTTCTGGTAGTAACTTTCCCGCTTTGCCATAAAGTCCTTGACCGGTTTGTACAGAAGGAAGTAAAGGCCGCCGGCCAGGATTGCAAAGTTGAAAAGGTGCAGCAGAATTTGCTGCCAATCAATATTCAGCGGAATGTTCATGCTTGCACCTTCCTTTTACAGGACAAAGATGATAAGGATGACGACCAGCAATGCGTAGATGATCGCAGTCTCGATAAATACCAGACCCAGCATCAACGTGGTTCTGATCTTGCTCTCAACCTCAGGCTGACGGGAAATGCCTTCAACAGATTTGCCGACCGAGCTGCCCATACCGATTGCACCACCGCATGCTGCAAGGCCGATTGCGATACCAGCGCCCAGTGCTTTCAGACCGTCAACCGAGTTGCCGCCGTCGGTGGAAGACTGTTCATCGATGGTCTGGGAAGCGGAAGTGGTGGTAGCGGTCGTATCTTTGTTGTCGCCCTCAGCGAATGCAGGGATAATCATGACGATCATGCCGATAATAACGGCGAGAAGAATTGCGGGCAGTACTTTCATAGCTTTGTTCATAACTTTATTCATGGTTTTTTCCTCCATTAAATTGATTTTGGACAGCCTCAGGCTGCAGTTTTAGCTTTCTTTTTCTCATGTGCTTTTTTGTGTGCCGGTTCGGAAACCTCGCCGTAGTACAGCGCAGTCAGCATCGTCAGAACGTATGCCTGAATCAGCGCATGCAGCAGGGTGAACAGTACCGCAACAACTACCGGCAGTACAAAGCTCAGGTGAATGTAATAATATACCAGCTCGGTGACCAGCAATCCACTCAGCAGCGCGCCGAAGAGTCGGAAACTCATCGAGATCGGCAGCGAGAATTCTTTGAGCGTCTTGCCGATGCCTTTTGCACCATTTCCGGCGATACCGCCCGACATGATGATCAGATAGGACAGACATCCCATCGCAATTGCTGCGTTTACGTCCGACAGAGGTGCGGGCAATGCGACCGAAAGTCCTTTGGTCGTAACCATCTGGAAGCCGAACAGCTCAAACAGCGTTCCGACAAAGATGTATACGCCTGCTGCGAAAATGTACGCTCCCAGGAAACCATGTCTCCAGGGGCTGTTGCTCTTTGCCAGATTGTCGAACAGGCTGACGACCTGTTCAATCACCATCTGAAATTTTCCGGGCACGTATTTGAAACGCGGAATCGCAAAGATTCGAATCAGCGCCGCTGCTACCAGCAGCACCACTGTTACGACCATCCCTGAAATCAGTGCGGGGTTGATGTCCTTCAGACCAAACAGGCTGATCTGATTGGACTCGTGCAAAACCGCGTCCCGCATTGTTTCCTGAATCGTCTCGGCCTTTTCGCCGCCAAGCCCGGTGAGTACACAGCCGGCACCCAGAGCAGCAACGATCAGAATCCAGACGACAGCCAGGATCTTCTTTTTGCTTTTGTTCATAGGCAATCTCCTTCCTGCCATCCAGCAGCCCGTCTGCTGGCGGCAACTCATCTTTCTGCCAGTTCACCACTTTCCGATTTATGTCAATCATTGAGGCAAAGCGAGGGTTTTTGTCCAATCAAACACAGAAAACGGAAAATGATTGAATTTTTGGCATAATTATAGTATACTCTAGTTGTGGCAAAGTGTAAAAAGTATTTTTGATATATAGATAATATAAATTTTGTATGGCATCTGCAACAGTTTGTCATTTATTTTTCACCAAAAATTCATAGAAAAATTCCATGAAAATACCAAAGGAGTGGATATCCATGGCTATAACATATGACTATTACCGTATTTTTTACGCTGTCGCCCAATATTCCAGCTTTACCCGTGCCGCTGAAGCCCTCGATAACAACCAGCCAAACATCACCCGCTGCATGAACATCCTCGAGCATGAACTCGGCTGTAAACTGTTTATCCGTTCCAACCGCGGCATCACCCTGACCCCGGAAGGACAGCGGCTGTATGAACATGTCGCGACCGCCGTTGAACAGATTCGCATCGGTGAGGAAGAACTTCACCAGGAGGTCGGAATGCAGCAGGGTATCGTCACCATTGGTGCAAGTGAGACTGCTCTGAATCTGCTGCTGCTCGAACGGCTGAGCGCATTCCATGAGCGGTATCCCGGCGTCCGGCTGCGCATCTTCAACTATACGACCCCTCAGTCAATCGATGCACTCCAGAAAGGACTGCTCGACTGTGCCGCTATTACCGCGCCGTTTCAGGCATCGGGTAACCTGCGCTCTACTCCGCTGATGCATTTCCGGGAAATCCTGCTCGGCGGAACCAAGTTCCGGCACCTCTCCGAACAGGTCTGCCGTCTGCGCGACCTGTCCCATTATTCGCTGATCTGCCCGGGGGCTGATACCAGTACCTTCCATTTTTATCAGCGGCTGTTCCTCAAGTACGACTGCCCGTTCCATGTCGATATGGAGACCGCGACGATGGACCAGGTGCTGCCGATGGTGCGGCATAATCTCGGCATCGGCTTTTACTCGGAAAAACTCGCCGCTGAGTCGATTGAAAGGGGAGAGGTATATCGTATTCAGCTTGCTGAATCCTTCCCGGACAGGGTTATCAACCTGATTGAGGATAACTCCAGACCGCAGCGTACCGCTGTACGAGAACTGATTAAAATGATTACCGCCGGTACCGGAAACGGCTGATTTGCCACTATAGCCAAAATCCTAAACCCGGTAAAAAAACAGCCGGAGAGCTTTGTCACAGCTTTTGCTGTGAACAGATCTCTCCGGTTCTTTCTATTTAAATAGCATTTTGATAACAAAAGCACCGGTTTTACACGGTGCTTCAATCAATGTAAATGATCGTTTGGGTTGGCAAAATAGAAGGGGAACCATGTTTCCAAGTTTCTCTGGCTTGGACTTTGGCAGGCGTCGCCGCTCCTGCATCTCTTTT
>DVLW01000124.1 GCA_018715285.1 Candidatus Faecivivens stercoripullorum
ATTTTTCCGGACGGCAATCGATCAGCCGCATTGCCTTCAGATAAATATCCGGTGCCGGTTTACCCGGCATCTTTCCATTGTCAAAAACTATCGATTCCGGCGTAAACCATCTGTCCAACCCAAGATGCTCAAAATAAAAAGAAACGTTTCCCCATTGTGAAGACGTCGCAATCGTAAACGGAAACTCCAATTTCCGCATCCGGTCGAACATCTGCGCGACACCATCCACCAGTCTGAACCATTCCGGGTGGCGCAAACATACAGCCCGATACTTTTCTTCCTTGCGTTCAGCGTAAGTACGGATTTTCTCATCTGTCAGTTCTCCGAAAAAATGACGCAGAATATCCGGGTTTGGCCTGCCTTGGATATGTTTTTGAATATCCGCGTCACTGACTATGATTCCCTCTTCCCGCAAAAATTCACGCCATGCATCAGCATGTGCCGGTGTATCAAAGAGCAGCGTTCCATTAAAGTCAAATACGCATCCTTCTACACCTTCAAATCCGCAAATCCTCATATCATTCCTCCATGACAAAAGGCGCACCGCCTTTTCAGCGGTGCGCCGTTCAACCATTTGTTAAGAAACCTTCTGCAACAGATTAGTTGAGGATGGTCTTCTCAGTTTCTTTGTCAAACAGATGGATGCAGTTGAGGTCGAATGCCATCTTGATAACGTCGCCAACACGAGCGGTGTTTCTGGGGCTGACACGAGCGGTCAGAGGCATATCTGCGCAGGTAACGTACAGATAGATCTCAGCGCCCATCATTTCGGTAACTTCTACCTTAGCGTCGATTACGCCGGAAGTAGCAGAGCTGATGACAGCTTCTTCGTCCTTGATGTTTTCAGGACGGATACCCAGGGTAACGTCTTTGCCGACATGTTTGTCCAGCTCGGAAGCAGCAGCAGCTTTAGCAGCGGGGATGACGCAGGAGTAATCGCCGAATTTAACAACGTACTTATCGCCTTCCTTAACCAGCTTTGCATCCAGGAAGTTCATCTGAGGAGATCCGATGAAGCCAGCAACGAACTCGTTAGCGGGCATATCGTACAGATGCTGAGGAGTATCAACCTGCTGAATGAAACCGTCTTTCATAACAACGATTCTGTCGCCCATGGTCATAGCTTCGGTCTGGTCATGGGTAACGTAGATGAAGGTTGTGCCCAGACGGATGTGCAGTTTGGACAGCTCGGTTCTCATCTGAGCACGGAGCTTAGCGTCCAGGTTGGACAGAGGTTCGTCAAGCAGGAATACCTGAGGCTCACGGACGATTGCACGGCCCAGAGCAACACGCTGACGCTGACCACCGGACAGAGCTTTAGGTTTACGGTCGAGCAGGTGGGTGATATCGAGGATACGGGCAGCCTCTTCAACACGCTTTTTGATTTCTTCCTTGGGGGTCTTGCGGAGTTTCAGACCGAAAGCCATGTTGTCGAATACGGTCATGTGGGGGTACAGAGCGTAGTTCTGGAATACCATTGCGATGTCGCGATCCTTAGGAGCAACGTCGTTTACCAGACGGTCGCCGATGTACAGTTCGCCTTCGGAAATTTCTTCCAGACCAGCGATCATTCTCAGGGTGGTGGACTTACCGCAGCCGGAAGGACCGACCAGAACGATAAATTCTTTGTCCTGAATTTCCAGGCAGAAATCGGAAACAGCGGTTACACCGCCGGCGTATTTTTTATAAATGTTTTTCAGAGAAAGGCTTGCCATAATTAAAGAACCTCCTAAGTAATTGTGGAACGTTTTGTGTTGTCTGTAGTATAACAAATTTTTCGGATTCTGCCTAGCTCTTTATTGTCCAAAGATTAATTTTGTGGTTTGTGAATTTTGTATAATGAAAAATCCATACCATCGATATTGCGCGAAAACATTTAATTTCAAAAGATTTTTATCTGTTTTATTTATCAGATAACGATATTTTGCTGATTTTTCCTCAATTTATTTGATTTTCAGCTTCGAAATTGCGATTTTTTAAAATAAATGGCCATTTCTGACGGATTTCTAATGATTTTGTACAGATAATTCTGACACGATTTATATAAAATACACTGTCAACAAAACGTCAACTTTTTTATGCAAACAGACACCAAATTATGACATAAATGTAAATATGCCCAAAAAGTACAGTATCCCATTCAGATCGGCCATTCGGTTGTAAAATATGTCACGGCAATCTGTATAAAAATTCATCGATATTATTTGGCAAAATTGATTTCGAGGATTTTTTCACCTGCCCGCCTTTTTTCCTAAATCTGAAATGCCTGAAAAAAATACGGATGAACACTAAAAATTTCCTATTCATTTGCCAAATTTTATGGTAAAGTATAGAAGTAGAATAACGCCGCATTGCGGCAGAAGGAAGGACCCCTCATGCTTACCCTTGATACCATCAAACAATCCGCATACTCTCTGGGCCTGATACCGGTTATCCGGATCGAAGACGCCGCCCAGGCACGGCCACTGGCCCAGGCGCTGATCGACGGTGGTCTGCCGGCCGCGGAAGTAACCTTCCGTACCGCCGCTGCACCCAAGGCCATCGCCGCCATGCGGGAAGCGTTTCCCGACATGCTGATCTGTGCCGGTACCGTACTCACACCACAACAGGCTGATGATGCAGTCAGAAACGGCGCCAGCTTTGTTGTTTCTCCCGGACTGAACCCGGAAGTTGTCACCCATTGCCTTGAGCACGATATCCCGATCATTCCCGGATGCGCCACACCTTCTGATATTGAACGTGCGATTTCCCTTGGTCTTGATACCGTAAAATTCTTCCCGGCTGAAGCAAACGGCGGTATTGCCGCTGTCAAGGCAATCGCCGCACCATATGGACAGATCAGTTTTATGCCCACCGGTGGAATCAATGCCGGAAATCTGAGCAGTTATCTTTCTTTCAAAAAGATTCTCTGCTGCGGCGGCAGTTTCATGGTTCCCGATGCAGCACTTGCTGCCGGTGACTTTACCCTGATTACCGCTCTGACCCGTCAGGCAGTACAGGCAGTACATCAGCTCAAACTCATTTCTCTTCCGCTGGACAGCGACGAAGACCAGCTTTCGGTCATGCTTGGAATGACCGGGCGCCTTCCGGTCTATACGACTGCAAGCCTCAGCCGTCTCAAAGGATATTTTGCACTGACAGGTATTGAATATACCGATGCGGAAGATGCAATCACCGTTTCTGCCGGCGGACAGACCATTCTGATCCGGCAGGCGGACAACTAAGTCAAAGGAGTGTAGTTGCAGATGAAAACAGTTGCTTTCGGCGAAATCATGCTTCGCCTTTCTCCTCCCGGCTACAGCCGGTTTGTACAGGCTTCACAGTTTGACATCGTATATGGCGGCGGTGAAGCGAATGTAGCGGTTATGCTTGCCTCATGCGGGCTGGAATCGGAATTTGTCACCGCTCTGCCGGCACATGAGATCGGACAGTGTGCGGTCAATGCACTGCGCCGGTACGGAGTTGGTACCGGGCATATCCTGCGTCAGGGAGACCGGCTGGGAATTTACTATATTGAAAATGGCGCTTCCCAGCGTGCGTCAAAAGTTATCTACGACCGCGCCGGTTCCTCGATAGCAAAAGCGGCAGCCAGCGATTTTGACTGGGAAAAAATCCTTGATGGCGCCGGATGGTTCCATTTTTCCGGTATTACGCCTGCCATCAGCGATGAGATGATTACCGCAGTACAGCAGGCCTGCCGTACTGCCAAAAAGCTGGGTGTCAAAGTCAGCTGTGACCTCAACTACCGCAGCAAAATGTGGTCGGTGGAGAAAGCGCGTTCTGTCATGCAGCCGCTGATGGAATCGGTCGATCTGCTGATTGCAAACGAAGAGCATATCCGTACCATTCTGGAAATTGACACCTCTTCCCTTCCAGTTGAAGACACCAATCTTACCCATGAAGGCTGTATTGCTGCTGCACAGATGCTGCATGAGCGTTATCATATCCCGATGGTTGCCCTGACCCAGCGCCGCAGCCTTTCAGCCAGTGACAACCGCTTCAAGGGAATGTTATGGAAAGACGGTGAAGCTGCTTTCTCTCCCCAGCATACGATGCATATTGTCGACCGTGTCGGCAGCGGTGATTCTTTCTCTGCCGGTATCCTGAACGGTCTGCAAAAAGGCTGGAGTGTACAGCAGACGGTCAATTTTGCAGCTGCTGCATGCTGCCTGAAGCACAGTATTCCCGGCGATTTCAACCTCTGTGATGAGGCAGAGATTCTGGCGCTGGCCGGTGGCGACGGCTCCGGCAGTGTCCAGCGGTAATATCCACATTATACAAAAAAAGCCTGTGCAGAATTTGTAATCTGCACAGGCTTTTTCATTGCTGAAAATCAATCATTTTTATTCTGGATATCATAATCCACGTCATAATAAGGACGATTGTCCTGATATTCAGGATTGGTTGCGCTGACAATATTGTTGACAAAATCCAGAGCCCGATCCAGTTCGGCACGGTTTTCCTCACTATCCTTTGCCGAGTTGCCCAGGAAACGGACACACAGGTAATACCGGCGCTCGGGATATCCCTCTACTTCAATATTGCCCAGTGACGACAGATGCCAGGTGACACCCAACGGATGATCGGTAATATCAATTTTATCTCCGCTGATATAATCGACATCCGGATACAGCTCACCAAAGTCGATGAACATGCTGTCACCATCGCTGCCGCCCATAACCATATCATATGTATAGTCATCCAGGATATAAACCAGCTGAGAACCCGCTGAAAGCTCCGCAACAAACTTCTGGTAATAGGCATTTGACATCTCGATATCTTCCATGCTGAAGTACGATTCACTCGCAGCAATATAGATCTGGCCGTCCTCATTGTAGTCAGCCGCATATTCGGCAAGGTCTTCATCGATAGCCTCGGTAAAGTAGCTGACACCGGTATAGGTTGCAACACCGATCGAAAGGTCCGGTTTGGGAGAGAAAAACATGTCCTTAATGAACCAGACACCCAGCACCACAAACACAACAGTCATCCAGGTACGCATTTTATAATGGTACCAGTAATTTTTCCATTTCTGTTTAAAGGTTTTAGGGCGAAGTTCCTCTTCGTGTTCAAAAGTCAGACCTTCACCTTCGCCAAGCTCTCTTCCTTCCTGAGCTGCCTGGCGCATTTTTTTCAGTTCGATCAGCTCCTGCATTTCCTTGCGGCGCTGTTCCTGTTCTGTCAGGCGCCTTTTCTTTTTCGCCATCACCGTCATCCTTTCACTGCCGGATACACAGCGGCAAGCCATGTTCTGCGCAGCAGTCAGTTTACAATGTCCTAAACCTGAAGCAACCTTCTGCCCGGTTACAGGCAGAAGGTCTGATATCCTCAGTTTTTGTACATTATACCAATATCCGACGGAAAAATCAACCGGACTGCTTAATTATTCAGAAAAAGTTCCCAATCGGTAAATCGAACATCCAAATTTCCGTCATAGCTGGCCAGACGCTCCATCCCTGCGGAATTCACGCGGAGAGCATCCGCAGGTATTCTTGAACACGCGATTAAACGTTTTGGCGTTCTGGAACCCTGAGCGGCTGACCACCTCGGTAATGGGCAGTCCTGTCGTCAGCAGCAGCTGCTGGGCTTTTTGCAGTCTGAGCGTAGTCAGATACTGATGAAAATGGATGCCGGTATGACTGCGGAAAAAACGGGAGAAATAATTCATATTAAATCCCATTGCATCCGCGCATTCCTTAAGAGAGATATCCCGGGTATAATTTTCAGCCAGAAACAACAATGTTTTTTTCAGGCTGGTATCCCTGTTATCCCGCCTCGGCAGCTCTTCTCCGCTTTCCGGCAGTTCCCGCAGCATCATCAGCGCCAGTTCAAACAGTCCGCCGCGAACGGCCACCTGCCAGCCAGCCGACTGAGCAGCCGCTTCATCTGCCAGCTTTTCAACCAGCTGTCTGAAGCGAAGAACCGTCTGTTTTTCCCACTGACAGGAACACCGCGCGACATCCATCGAAACCGCCGGTGATTTTGCCTGCATCCCTGCGCCGCTGTCAAACAGCCTGGGCTCCATCAGACGCGGTGCAAACCGTACCGACAGCCATCTGGCATCCGTTCCGGGCATCAGGCAGTGAACCTCTCCGCTGTCAATCAGCAGCAGATCATCTGCGCCAAGTTGGTACTCCTTACCCGGTATTATGACCGAAACCGTCCCTTCTTTTACCAGAAGCATCTCAAACTCATCATGCCAATGGTAAAGACGGCAGCTTTCTGTCTGGATTTCCGCAACAAAGGGAAAATCCGGACGGAAAACCTGTCCCTG
>DVLW01000018.1 GCA_018715285.1 Candidatus Faecivivens stercoripullorum
GCGTAGATATCATAGATTTCCTCAAAGGATTTGCCCTTGACATAAATCTTGCGGTAGATGCCGTAGATAGATTTGACCCGTCCTTCGATATGCGGATGCAGCCCGAACTCGGAAAAACGTTCCAGAATCCTTTCCTGAACATCCTTGATAAACTGTTCCCGCTGGGTTTTGTTCATATTCAGCTGGTCTTCGATTTCCTTGTACGCCACCGGGTCAAGGTACCGTAAACCGAGGTCTTCCAGCTCATCTTTCACGCTGCGGATACCAAGCCGGTGGGCAATCGGCGCGTAGATTTCCATTGTCTCATGAGATTTACTGCGCTGTTTGTCAGGAGACTGGTACTGCATTGTCCGCATATTGTGCAGACGGTCAGCCAGTTTAATCAGGATAACCCGGATATCCTCATTCATAGCCAGCAGCATTTTCCGGATATTTTCTGCCTGCTGTTCCTCTTTGGTCGAGAGCGGCATATTGGTCAGTTTGGTAACGCCGCTGACCATAATTGCGACGTCTTTCCCGAAACTTTTGCGGAGTTCATCCAGCGATACAGCGGTATCCTCGACTACGTCATGCAGCAAAGCCGCGCAGATACAGTCGGTATCCATGCCCATACCGACCAGGATAATTGCAACCGATACCGGATGGGAGATATACGGGTCACCGGATTTACGCACCTGTCCGCCATGGGCGTTATCCGCGACCTGATAAGCACGTTCAATTTTCTGTATATCATAATCCTTGTCGCTCGCTTTAAGGGCGGCAATCAGGTCATCATGGGTTTCAATCTTTGTCTGAATCATAACTCTTTCCCCTCTCAAAGCATACCGAATCAGTTGGCGGCAGCCAGCTGACGCAGGATAGAAGACTCCTCCATCTTCACCTTACCGCTGACCGGTTTGAGCCGTATCACCGAGAAATCCGGCGAAATTTCCACCAATCCCATTTCCCGGAAGATATCCAGCGAAAGCCGGTACTTGCAGTAATTCAGTTTTCCATCCACCGACTGGAGATACAAAAGTTCCGGGCTGCATTCTTTCCCAGCGCCCATCAGCAGCCGGTACAGTGCCCGAAGTTCTTCAATAGCGGGAACGCCAATCGCACGGATTTTCTCGCCGACCGGTTCACCGCGCCGCATTTTTTCGTAATAATAAGCGGCATTCAGATTTTTCTTTTCTTCAAATCCTGCCGGTCTGATATCCCGCATCCGGATAGAGATACTCTTGGTATCCCGGAAGGTATTCACCTCAAGGCAGACCAGCAGGTCGATCATACTGCCTTTGGGGTAGATAAACTGTTCCGGCGTCATTCTGAAACAGAGGACGAATACACTTCTTCCCTCAAATGCCACCCTTAGTTTAATATGTTTACCACCTGACAGCGGCGTTATACCTTCGACCATACAATCCCGCATCAGAAAAACCGGCTGCGGGTTGCCTTCCCCAAACGGTTCGAGGCTCTCCAGCAGTTCAACCGCCGACAGGTCGATATCAGCTGCTCTCAGCCTGCGGTCAATCACCGTCTGTACCACCGGCATACGGTCGTATCTTGCAGCGGCGTACTGATTGATAGCCTGACGAAATGGACCGATATTTTCAGTTTTAAGGGTAAGTCCTGCGGCAAGTTTATGACCGCCGTACCTTTCCAGCAGCTGTCGGCAGGCGTACACAGCGTCAAACAGCCCGAAATTCCCAAGGCTTCTTCCCGAACCGACCGCCAGTTCTCCTTCTTCCGACAGGATAAAGCAGGGTTTGCCGTACATATTCATGACCCTTGAAGCGACAATCCCGACTACGCCGTGATTCAGTCCCGGAGCCGACAGCACCAGTACCCTGTCAAGCAGCAGTTCCGGATTTTCTGCAATCTGCCGTTCGATTTCCTCAAGGATTCTTTCTTCCTCATCTCTGCGCTCCTGGTTGAGCTGGCAGAGTTTTTCCGCCATTGCATCGGCTTCTTCCACGTCTTCCGACAATAGCAGACTTGCAGCAAGTCTTGCGTCACCCATCCGACCGGCGGCGTTGATTCTGGGGCATAATCCGAAAGCGATTTTACTTGCAGTGAGTTCACCGTCCTGAAGTCCGGCAGCAGTGACCAGCGCCTGTAATCCAGCGCTTTCGCTCATCGGCATCAGCTGCATACCTTTGCGGACGAGCAGCCGGTTTTCACCCACCAGCGGCACGACATCCCCAATTGTTCCGATAGCGGCCAGCGGAGCAAAGCTCTCCATAACCATATCATATCCGCCGCCATCCAGCGCAGCGGTCAGTTTAAATGCGACACCAGCGCCGCACAGCTGTTTAAATCCGGTATATTCATCCCGATGCGGGTTAACGACAGCGACAGCGTGCGGCAATTCAGGACCCGGGATATGGTGGTCAGTAACGACAACGTCGATGCCCAGTTCACCGGCATATCCAATTTCTTCAATAGCGGAAGTACCGTTATCCACGGTAACAATCAGCGTGACACCCAGTTCATGCAGGTGGTCAACAGCGCCGCGGTTCATACCAAAGCCTTCGTCCAGTCTATCCGGGATATAGTAGCAGACATCGGCGCCCATTGACTGGAGGTAGCTGTATAAAATAGCGGTTGAAGTCACGCCATCGCAGTCATAGTCACCGTATACTGCGATTTTTTCACCCGTTTCGATAGCCTTTTCAATTCTGTCGACAGCCTTTTGCATATCGGGCAGAAGAAACGGGTCTTCCATTTCTCCGTCATCTGACAGCAGTTCAGCCACATTACCAGAGCCAAACCCACGTGCAGCGAGGATATCCGCCAGCAGAGCAGGAATCCCCTGTTCCCGCTGCAAAAGGCGGCTTTCCCGCATCCGCTCCTCACTCTGAGCGGGGTAAATCCATTGGGTAAACGGCATGGTATTTCCTTCCTTTCGGTGTCAGATGAAAATTCAAAATCATTATACCATCCTCCGACATTTTTTGCAAGCGGCGGCGGCGTGTCGCCGCGGACTTGTTCGCGACGATCGCTCCTGCTTCGCAATCCGCTCGGCCGTAAAAGAAACAACTCAAGCGAACGCGCCGGGTAGCGTGTCGCCATGGACTACTATCTTCCAAAAAACCGGCATATACTGAACCGATCAATATCCAGAAACGGGTTCATGCATAACCAGACACTCTCCGGAAAGGAAAAGTTATGATATGAAAAAAAAGCAGTTTCTCCGCAACATTTGTATCCTGACCGCCGGTTCAATAGCACTGCGGCTGATTGGAATCGGTTTTTCGGGATGGCTGTCCCGAAAGATCGGCGCAGAAGGAATGGGACTCTTTCAGCTGGTATTTTCGGTTTACTCGCTCGCATCGACGATTGCAACGTCAGGAATATACCTTGCTGTCACCCGTCTGGTCGCTGAAGAACTGGGCAAAGGCAATGAACGGCGTGCCGCCGGTGCAATGCGGGTATGTATGATCTATGGCGTAGTGGTATCGGCGCTGGCATCCGGGCTGTTATGGTTTGGCGCGCCGTTCATCGGTACCAAAATCCTTGGTGACAGCCGGACGATACTTTCAATGAAAGTACTGGCGGCAGCACTCCCGTTTATGGCCTTTTCATGCAGCCTGCGCGGGTACTTTTTTGCGATACGGGAAGTCTGGAAGACCAATTCCAGCCAGATTCTGGAACAGCTGATTCGGATTGCAGTCGTAGCAGCCGCCTTTCAGGTAGTACTCCCGAAGGGGCTGGAATGGGCATGTGTCGGGATAGCACTCGGGTCGGTCGGTGGTGAAGCGCTGACCTTCTGGTACACCTTTGTACTCTACCTGCGGGACCGGCGCAAACGGATGAAAAATGCCGGTAAAGGCAAAGGTGAAAAGGTCGCGGGTGACGTACTGTCGATAGCGGTACCGGTCGCACTCTCAAGCTATCTCAAATCGGCGCTGGTGACGCTGGAAAACATCCTGATTCCGGCAGGTTTCCGCAAATACGGCGCGGATACCACACAGGCGCTTGCACAATACGGGATGATGGAAGCGATGGTCATGCCGGTACTGAGTTTCCCGGCGGCGCTGATTACCTCGTTTTCATCCTTGCTGGTGCCGGAAGTTGCCGAATGGCGTGCAACCGGCAGAGAAAGCGAAATCGACCGGCTGACTGAGCAGACCTTACGCGGAACCTTTTTATTTTCACTGCCGGTTGCAACGGCGTTTATTCTGTTTGGGGAACAGCTGGGCAGTTCAATTTACGGCAACGCGGAAGCCGGACGAATGCTATGGGTCATGGCGCCGCTGACACCGATTTTATATCTGGACATTGTCGCCGATGCACTGCTCAAAGGGATGGACCAGCAATTGTCGGTACTGCGGTACTCGATTATCGACTCGTCCCTGAGCGTACTGCTATTATATACACTGCTGCCGGTATTCGGGCTTCAGGGGTATATTACGGTACTGTTTTTTACCAGCTTTGTCAATGCAGCGCTGTCGATTTCACGGCTGACGGCAGTTACACGGATTCATTTTAAGATGTGGGACTGGATTGGAAGACCGCTGACGGCTGCGGGAGTTGCGGGTATCATCTGCTACTTTGCATCGGCGAACTGGACGTTTTCACCGGTATTGCAGTGCATTTTCGGGATTGGGATGCTTGCGGCGATTTACCTTGCATCACTGGGCATCACAGCGCCGCAAAAACTGCTGCGTCACAAAACAGAACCGGCGCGGCAATCATAACTTAATTGCACCAACCAAAAAAGAACAGCCTTATTTGATATCCGATCGTATGCCTTTAGCGGCAGGTATCAAATCCAGCTGTTCTTTTTATATTGTGTCTTATCCCAAAAGTTCGACGGTCATTTCCGCGCAGGGTTCTTCCCGGAAGGTGAGCCGCCACTCGACTTTTTCCACCGGTTCAAAATGCACCGCCGAACATGCGGCCTGAACCTTTGCTTCTTCAGGCACACCGACAGTTATTGCAACCGGACCGTCGGCACCGCCGATAATTCCCATCACACAGCAATGTGTCGCCTGCGGCTCATACGGGTTTTCAGGCGGAACCGATTCGATACGTCTCGGCTGGTCGGACTGAACGCAGTCAAAGACATTGACCGTCCTGTCCGGGATTTCCGGCGTAATTGTATAGCTCATCAGCCGGTAATGGGACGGAAATTCATATCCCGGCATGAAATCGTGTTCGGACGATACCTCTTCCGACCGGACATCCACAACTGTCAGGGTATGCTGCTTTCCCGTTACCGGACAGTCAAATGTGAAGGTATCGCCCGGATTGTTTGCCACAAAATGCGGCCCCGGAATATTTCTTGGGTACTGGCGCATGGTGACAGACAGTTCCTTTATTGCCGGTTTTCTGCTGGTCACCCACTCAAAACTCCGCCGGGCAAGCATCCAGCCGTCGTTTTTGTCCAGCTGATAATAATCGGCAATCCTGACAGATTCATCACCCATCGCCTGCGCCATCACCGGATTATAAAACGTTCCGCACCCGTGAGAGCCTTTCAGCTTTTGACCATTGACCACCACTTCCGGGCTGATATCCACATTCAGCGGATTATCCAGGTCAATCAGCATCTGTTCTTCCTGAGAAAATTTCCTTTCTTCTTCCGATTGCGAGTCGATCCGCCATTTTTCGAGAAACGCGCGGATTTCCTCTGCCGACGCCTTCATACAAAAGTCCACGACCAGACCTTTTGCGCAGCTATACACCGCTGGAATCAGCCATTCTCTGCCATTCCATTCAAACGACTTCCCAACCGTGATTTCTTCTCCTTCTTTGTCACGTCCGGAATGACCCCAGAAATTGCCGTCAAAATACACTTTCCATTCCTTCGGCTCCGGCATCATATCCGGGTTCATGTCCTCGTCGTAATATTCCTCGGAATACGGAATCCGGGTATAATCAAACGCTTTCTGCACCTGCATGATATAATCCCACGGATCACTCATCGGTTCCAGCCTGAGTTTTTCCGCAATCAGCGCAGACACCGCCTTAGCTTCATCAGAAGGCGGATTTTCCTGCAAAAACGCGACGAACTGTTCACGGCTCCACTGCCACGCCTGTTCGATTGCAGATTCACTGCCGCACGCCATCAGCAGCCGCAGAAAATCCTCGAAATTCTCCGCTACCGGATGCACGCAATCACTGCCGCCATTCATCGGGCTGACCGCGAACACCTTTTCACCAAACCCACGGACAAAGCAGTAATGGATCCCGTCGCACCCAGTCCATCCGATAACCGACGCGCCTTTTGGGGTGCAAAAATACACTTCATCTGTATCCCGACGCATAATTCCCAGCGGCGCGAGGTCTATTCCGGTTTTCAGAAAACGCTGATAAAATTTACCCATTCGCAGCACTCCCTTTAAAATAAAATATGCCGAAAGAATATTACTTCTCCCAGCATATGAAAATTTTGACTTTTTATC
>DVLW01000125.1 GCA_018715285.1 Candidatus Faecivivens stercoripullorum
CTTTGGCACTCGCTCTGCGCTCGCATGAATCACCGGGCAGTGAGTACGCAGAATTTTGCCCAAAATAAAGATACTACCTCAACAGAGTCGCATCCGAAAATCCTCATAGCCGAATTTACGAACAATTTTGAGGCCATCTTTCTCGGAATAAGTCGCAAGCATCGGGAGCGGCATACCGTTGAAGGTATTGTTCTTGACGAAGGAGTAAATCGCCATATCGGTGAAGACCAGCATCTCACCTTTTTGCAGCTGATGGTCAAAGGAATAGTCGCCGATGATATCGCCAGCCAGACAGGTCGGGCCGCCGAAACGATAGGTGTATTCCTTTTCACCAGCTTCCCCACTGCCGATGATATACGGCCGGTAAGGCATTTCCAGCACGTCCGGCATATGACATGCCGCTGAAACGTCCAGAATTCCGGCTGTAAGGCCGTTGTGGACGGTATCCAGCAGATGAGCGACAAGGAACCCGGCATTGAGTGCGACCGCTTCACCGGGCTCCAGGTAGACCTCAACGCCATACTTTTCACGGATACGGATAATTTCCCGAACCAGTGTATCGATATCATAATCGGGTCTGGTAATGTGGTGACCGCCGCCGAAATTAAGCCACTTCATCTGGTGCAGATATTCCCCGAACTGGTCTTCAATCGCCGCAAGGGTTGTCACCAGCGCGTCAGAATTCTGTTCACACAGGGTATGGAAATGCAGACCTTCCAGTCCATCCAGCAGTTCTGGATGGAAGTTTTCTTTTGTCACCCCAAGCCGTGAACCGGGTGCACACGGGTCATAGATTTCATGACCTTCCTGAGTCGAACATGCCGGGTTCAGCCGGATACCGCAAGAAATCCCGTGGCTGAGTACTTTATCTTTAAAGTGCATCCACTGGTCAAAGGAATTGAAGACCATATGTCCGGCGATTTTGACCAGTTCATCCATTTCTGCCTCACCGTAAGCAGGTTTGAAGACATGGACTTCTTTCCCGGGCATTTCCTCAACCCCAAGTTTGGCCTCAAACAGCCCGGAAGCGGTCGTACCGGCAAGGTACTCACCGATCAGCGGATACACTTCCGGCATTGAAAACGCCTTTTGTGCCAGCAGGATTTTGCATCCGGCGCGTTTCTGGACGTCTGCGAGAACCTCAAGGTTTTTTCTCAGGAGGTCGGTATCGATGACATAAGCGGGGCTGTCAAGTTCTGAAAATGCCGCCGGAATATGATATGTTTTCTGCACTGCTGCAATCTCCTTTCGTGACAAAAATCGGCCGCACCGCCAGAACTACAGACGATGCGGCCATATTTTCATGATAATCAGTCAACCAGAACGGGGTTGAAATCTTCCTGCCAGGGCAGGCCCCATTTGTTCAGTTCTTCCATAAAGGGATCGGGATCGAACTCCTCAGCGGTATAAACGCCGGGCTTGTTCCATTTACCGGTCAGCAGCATCGAAGCGCCGATCATAGCGGGAACGCCGGTAGTATAGCTGATCGCCTGAGAGCCGACCTCATGGTAGCATTCCTGATGGTCGCAGACGTTGTAGACGTAGTAGGTCTTCTCCTTGCCATCCTTTTTACCGGTGAAGATGCAGCCGATGTTGGTTTTGCCGACGGTACGCGGACCGAGGGTTGCAGGGTCAGGAAGCAGTGCTTTCAAAAACTGAATCGGGACGATCTCTTTACCCTCGAACATAATCGGGGTGGTAGACAGCATACCGACGTTTTCCAGACACTTCATATGGGTCAGATAGGACTGGCCGAAGGTCATAAAGAAGCGGATACGGGAAACTTCGGGGATATTTTTAGCCAGCGACTCGATTTCCTCGTGGTGCAGCAGGTACATATCCTTCTGGCCGACGTCCTTGAAGTTGTATTCACGTTTGATGCTCATTGCGGGAATCTCAACCCAGTGGCCGTTCTCCCAGTAGGAGCCGGGTGCGGAAACTTCGCGGAGGTTGATTTCGGGGTTGAAGTTGGTAGCGAAAGGATAGCCGTGGTCGCCGCCGTTGCAGTCGAGGATATCGATAGTATCGATGGTATCAAACTGATGTTTTTTTGCATATGCGCAGAAAACCTGGGTGACACCGGGGTCAAAGCCGCTGCCGAGCAGAGCAGTCAGGCCAGCCTCTTTGAACTTGTCCATATATGCCCACTGCCAGGAGTAATCGAAGTAAGCAGAGAAGCCTTCTTCCTTGCAGCGTTTCTCGTAAATAGCACGCCATTCAGGATCGTCGGTATCTTCCGGCTCATAGTTAGCGGTATCCATGTAGTTTACGCCGCAAGCCAGGCAAGCGTCCATAATTGCCAGATCCTGATACGGTAGCGCGATATTCATAACCAGATCGGGGTTATAAGAGCGGATCAGTGCGCACAGTGCGTCAAAATCCATCGCGTCGACCTGAGCAGTCGTGATGACAGTTTTGGTCTTGCCGCGCAGCTGGTCAGCCAGCGCATCGCAGCGGGATTTGGTACGGGAAGCGATGCAGATTTCAGTGAAAACATCGCTGTTCTGGCAGCACTTGTGGACAACTACGCCGGCAACGCCGCCAGCGCCGATAATCAGAGCTCTTGACATAAATATATTCCATCCTTTCCAGATACAGGCTGTTACGCCTGCATATGCGCAATATGATACAAAAGAATTACCGGAAGTTATTCTTTACCGGAAAGCAAATCCTTAACATAATTAGGCAGCGCGAAACTACCCTTATGCAGCTTGGTATTATAATATCTGGTCGAAATTCCGAGACTGTTCCAACGTTCCTCGTCAAAATCACACGGATTGCAGTCCGCGTTCTTTGCGGCGAACCCAAACAGCCAGTGTCCCGACGGATAGGTCGGGATATGCACCTGATAAACCGATGCCATCGGGAAGACAGCCGAAAGCTGACGGTGAGCACGCTGCATTGCAAGCGCGTCGCCGCGGTAATAAGGGCTTTCATGCTGGTTAATCAGAATCCCGTTTTCGGTCAGTGCACTGTAGCAGTTGCCGTAAAATTCACGGGTAAACAGTCCCTCACCGGGTCCGAACGGGTCGGTAGAATCGACGATAATCAAATCATAGGCGTTTTTCTGCCGTCTGACAAACTTCAGTCCGTCGGCGATATGCAGTTCCACCCGGATATCGTCCATTCGTCCAGCCGTCTGAGGCAAAAACCGGCGGCAGGTTTCGATAACCTCGCGGTCGATTTCGCACAAATCGATGGATTCAATCGACTCATACTGGAGCAGTTCCCTGACACAGCCGCCGTCACCGCCGCCGATGACCAGCACCCGTTTGGTATCCGGGCGGACAGCCATTGCCGGATGGACGACCATCTCATGATAGATAAACTCGTCCTTTTCGGTCAGCATGATACAGCCGTCCAGCACCAGAACCCGTCCGAATTCGGGCGTATCCAGGATATCAATCTGCTGGAAACGGCTCTTATGGGAATAAACCTGCGCGTCAACCCGAATGGAAAAACGCGCACCATCCGAATAATTTTCAGTAAACCAGAGTTCCCTTGCCTGCAATCCCATCATCCTTTCTATCTGTACCCGACTGCTTTATCGAACCACATTGATACGGCTGATGTCCATATCCTCGGTACCGGTCATAAAGCAGCCCTTTTCTTTTGCGTAAGCGATATACTGCAAAATCTCTTTGGTAATCCGCTCACCCGGCGCAAGAATCGGGATACCGGGCGGATAACACATAACCGACTCAGTCGAGATACGTCCGGCACTCTCCTCAATCGGAAGCGAGACTTTCTCACTGTAAAAAGCGGCCTGCGGTGTCATTTCCACCAACGGGTTGATATATTCATGGTCGAGCATACCGGTCAGGTCGCCCGAGTACAGTCTCTTGATTTCTGACAGCGCGGAAATCAGCCGTTCGATTTCGAGATCGCGGTCGCCGGCCGTCACGATTGCGAGGAAGTTGCCGATATCGCCGAACTCCAGCTGAATATCATACTCATCCCGCAGAAGGTCGTACACCTCAACACCAGCGAGGCCGATATCTCTTGTATGGACCGAGAGCTTTGTCACGTCAAACGCGCAGCAGTATTCCCCATCGACAATCTCACTGCCAAAGGCGTAATAACCACCCAGCGCGTTGATTTCTTCTCTTGCATAGTCAGCCTGTTCGATGGTACGCTCCATCATGGCAGCCCCATTCAGTGCGAGGTTGCGCCGCGCCATATCCAGCGAACAGAGCAGCAGATAAGACCCGGAAGTCGTCTGGGTCAGGTTGATGATCTGGCGGACGTATCCCGGGTTGACGCCTTCACCGCAAAGCAGGAAGGCCGACTGGGTAAAACTGCCGCCGGTCTTGTGCATTGAACACGCGGCCATATCCGCGCCCAGCTGCATACCGCCGGGAGGCAGCAGATCACTGAAATAAAAGTGTGTCCCGTGTGCCTCATCGCACAGCACCAGCATCCCATGTTCATGAGCGAGCTTAATAATTGCCGGCAGGTCGGAACATACGCCGTAATAAGTAGGGTTATTGACCAGGACGGCTTTCGCATCCGGGTTTTCCTCGATCGCCTTTTTTACGCCTTCGACCGACATTCCCAGCGGGATACCCAGCCTGCGGTTGACACCGGGGTCGACATAGACCGGTACCGCGCCGCAGATGACCAGCGCGTTAATAGCACTGCGATGGACGTTGCGCGGCATGATGATCTTTTCACCAGCCTTACACGCGGTCATGACCATCGCCTCGACGCAGGAACTTGCGCCGCCGACCATCAGAAAAGCATGTGCAGCGCCAAAAGCGTCTGCCGCGAGTTCTTCCGCCTCACGGATAACCGAAACCGGGTGGCATAGGTTATCCAGAGCCTTCATCGAATTCATATCCGAGCGGATACAGTCGCTCCCGAAAAAGTCGCGCAGCGCCTTATTGCCGCGCCCGCCCTTATGACCCGGCACATCAAAATGCACCATACCGGAATCCCGGACCCGTCTGAGAGCGTCGCAGACGGGGACTTTTGTCTGATCCAATCTATACAATTTCTTTCAATTGACCTCCAAAAGAAAATTATTCATAGATATTCTGACCGCTGAAGATTTCGATCATTTCGCGTCTGAGCAGGCTGGTAATATCCAGTCTGGTAGACGGCGGCAGCTCATAGACATCCTGATTAAAGAGGTAATTCTGGAGCTGGATATCCTTAATCAACAGCCGGGTATGGAAGATATTGGACTGATAAACATTGATATCATACGCATCATATCTGGTGAGCGTTTTCGGATTGATAAAGTCCTGAATGGAGGTGATATCATGGTCGATAAAATACTTTTTGCCATGGACATCACGGGTAAAACCGCGGACGCGATAATCAATCGTAATAATATCCGAATCAAACGACCCGATCAGGTAATCCAGAACGCTCAGCGGTGAGATCATCCCGCAGGTTGCGACATCGATATCCACCCGGAAAGTGGAGACGCAGTTATTGGGATGATGTTCCGGAAAGGTATGCACCGTCACATGGCTCTTATCGAGGTGGGCATGGACCATCTGTCCCTGATTGCAGGATGGGTCGATATCGACACCTTCCAGGTCCTTTTCAGCGATCAGGACGTTGACCGAAGCACCCTGAGGGGCATAGTCCTGTTTAGAGATATTCAGGATTTTCGCGCCGATCATTTCGGTAACATCGCA
>DVLW01000126.1 GCA_018715285.1 Candidatus Faecivivens stercoripullorum
TGTTTGGCTGGCGTTGCAGCTAGAACGGCTGTGGAAAAAGTGCTGGACATCAAGGAAATAGTTAGTGCAATAGCAATAAGTTTTTTCATTTTATCACCCCATTGCTTTATTTTATCATATGTTATCATATGTATTCAATTGTAATTTTAACTAAATCGAAAGGAGAAGTTTTGTGAGTACGAGATACGTTTGGGAAAAATGGGACGCATTCTATACCTATAAATACAAAAAAATAGCTACATCTATCAGTATGACTATTAGCGGTGTTTATTATGTATATGATGAGTTGCTTTTTAACGAGAATACGGGAACATTTACATTATCTGGGTCTTCAGGTACAGAGAAAAAGTTCGGATATCTCCAATATGGAGGCAAATATTATCAAGTCTCAAATCGTACTTGGGACCCATCAAACCCGGATTTTAGTAATTTGTACACGTTATCTCAAGAATATCGAGCTGAGCGAGTCGTAAATTCAGTATCCAAAGGCAAAACTTTATACGGTAATGTTTCTTCTGGTTCATCCGGTGTGTATCCAACCAATAGCTATTCCGGCTCTTACTGGTATGTTTCCAAAGGCAACGACACCATTGACCCTGCATCTGTTACTTATCCGGCATCACCGAATGGCGGCGAACTGATTGACATTACCATCGCACTCAGTACCGGAATCAAGTTCGGCGGCACCATCAAATACAAGGTCGAGTATCAGCTGAATGGTGGAAGCTGGCAGACGGCGGTTGAATCGACGACCAGTACAACAGTTTCGGTACTTATTCCCAAAGGAACGCAGACCTTTGCAGCGCGTGCGACTGCAAGTGATGATACCGGCTTCACCTCTACGACCACGGTTACCGGTGCGACAGTCAATGTAGTCAACAATGCTTCGCCGGTCATTAATTGCGGGACAAGCAGTCTCGGTGAGATTGCGGAGCCGTTTTCGGTAAGCTATTCGGTATCGGACGAAGACGGCGACACAATGACGATCACCGAGAAGATCGACGGTACTACCATCCGCAGTTATTCTGCACCCAGCGGCAGCAGCGGGGAACAGACTTTCAACCCGTCGGCGTTACAATGGCTGACCACACTCAACGGCAGCCACACAGCCACGATCACGGCTGACGATGGCAAAGGTGGCGTGACAACACATAGCATCAGTTTTACACGGGCTGTATACACAATGTCCGTCACGCTGGAAGAACCGATGGAAACAGACGCTGCCATTACAAAATGCGTTGTGAATATCGCCCGGAATCTTCCCGCAGATGCAGAGTGGTCGTTGTTGGTGACTAATAACGCTTTTGACCCTGAGCCGGTCTGGGAGGATATCACACAGTACGTCAAGAACGGCTGGAACTGGGTATTTGACCAGACAGTCACATCTGGCCGGTATGGATTCAATTTCAAATTGACCTGTACCCGTGGCGCAAGCGGTCAGGGAGGTTATGTCGATACAATTTCGGGAGGTTTTGAATAATGGCAGTATACAGACGGGAAGACAGCATCAAGGCGATGAACGCCCGAAAGCTGCTGAAAAAGAAGCTCGAAACCGCGCCGGATGAGATCAAACTTCTGGATGCGCAGTCAAATGCAATGTCAGATCAATTTGACTTTCTTGAAGATTGTCTGGTTGAAATGGCGATGATTGTATATGCTGAGTAAGCTTGTCGCCCGAATCGGGCTGTGGCTTTACATAAACTCAGAGGAAGGGAGTGAAGACATGATGGCTATGCTTTTTGCACAGAGAGTGATTCTCGGCAAGAACACGTTTGACCAGGTTCCGGCACTGCTCAAGCAGCAGGTCGCAACGATCCTGATCGACGAATGCGGATTGCCGGAACTGGTTCCGGTTCAGTTCGGCGGTACTGCTGAGTAAGCAGGCACAAAACACAGGCGGGGAGCAATCCCCGCTTGTGATTAACAACGAGACAACCGAAAGGATTCTATATGGAAGAATGGCAGATTGCCCTGCTGGGCGGGGCGAGCGCTTCGGCGCTGATTTCAACCGTTGGGAATATAATTCTTCACCTTTTACAGCGTAAAGAACGAAGGGAAGAAAAACAAAGCGGACACCAAAAGCAGATGCAGGACAAGTTGAATGCCATCGGAAAAGGCGTCATGCTGCTGGAATTGGACAAAATCAAGTATCTCGGCCTGAGATTCATCAGAGATGGAGGTATCACCTACGAAGACCGGGCGCTTCTGCATAAGATGCACGATAACTATCATAAAGAGTTGGGCGGTAATGGTGATCTGGACCAGATCATGGAAGAAGTGGACGAGCTTCCGCTGGTACCGACAGTCAAAAAGATATGATTGCAGGGGAGATGGTCTGATTGTGGGAGATGTGGCAGGTGGCAATTGCGTCAGCGGTCGGAACCGCAGCAATAGTCGTTTGCGGACAGGCGGTTCTGAACCGCAGAAAAAAGTCCGAGGAAAGCAAAAAAATCAGATATTCCAAAATCATCATCGTCCTGGCATTGACAGTTATGACAGGAATGCTGGCCGCCAATATTGTGCTTTGCTGGCGCTCCGGCCAACAGCTGGACAGTTCGTCAGTTGTGGCAATGAGCGGTTTTTGGGGTACAGAAGTATTCGCCAGCGCCTGGATAAAGGTCACTGAAACCAAAAACCAAACGACCAGTCAGACGATAAAAAAAGCCCAGACAGAAACAACTCCGTCGGGCGAACCTTATGAGCCATAAGAAAGGAGAAAAACAGATGATGGATTATGCGATGATCTTGACCGTGATCGGGTTCCTGACCGTTCTGGTCAACCTGATTGTACAGGTGGTAAAGCCGCTTACATACGATAAGGTGCCGACTGAGATTCTGGCAACGGTGCTGTCGGAGGTGCTGACGCTGCTGGCGTATTTCGGCTATGCAGAGTACGCCAGCTGGACGGTTACATGGTATACGGTGGCGGCTGCTGTTGTAGTTGGACTGCTGGTAAGTTATGCAGCGCAGTTTGGATATGACAAACTCAAAGATGCTCTGACATCGATTCAGCAAACAGCTCAGAAGGGAGATAACTAAAATGCAGCTTAATTTTATCGATGTGTCGAAGCATCAGGGGACGATCGACTGGGCGAAAGTTGCCAAAGAGGTCGACGGGGTCATTATCCGCTGTGCCTATCGTGGATATGGAAGTGCTGGTGATCTCAAAACGGACGAGAAGTGGAACGTCAATATCCAAGGTGCTATCGATGCTGGTGTCAAACGAATTGGTGTGTACATCTTCAGTCAGGCAGTGAATGCTGCTGAAGGTAAGGAAGAAGCAGAAAAGGTCCTCAGTCTGATTAAGCCGTATGGTGACAAAATCAACTATCCCGTGTACTGGGATACCGAGAAAACCTCAGAATACCCGAACGGACGAGCTGACTGTATCAGTAAAGCCAATCGCACGGCCGCAGGTAAAGCCTTTTGTGAAGCCATCAAAGCAGCCGGATA
>DVLW01000127.1 GCA_018715285.1 Candidatus Faecivivens stercoripullorum
TCGCTCATGTTCATGCCGGGGATGGCACCACCGTATCCGCCGTCACAATTCTCGTCATACAGACGTGCGATAGGTTCCATGTTGGTCGACTTTGGCGTATTGGAGAAATTCCGGAGAAGAGGAATCGGAACAATTTTAATGGATACAGCAGAGCAGATTGTCAGTGAGACAGGAGATACCGTATATCTGGAAGTTGGTCTGCACAATGGATATGGAGCAGCCCAGCGGATGTATGTCAAACGTGGGTACATTCCGGACGGACAGGGAGTGTTATATAAAGGAGAAGTTTGTCTTCCATACCATCCCTGCCGTAACGATGATGATCTGACACTGCGCTTTTCCAAACAGCTGAAACAGGGCAGATGAGGTGAAAATCATCATAATATGAAAAATGCAGAAAATGGTTGAAACGCCTGTAAAGGTGTGTTATACTGATATGCGTTTGCGTTTGGAAGTTTTTGGGGAAATGGAGGATTTTGAGGTATGAGTTTATCTAAATCAATGACCAGCGGACCGCCGCTCCGGCAGATTATCGCGTTTGCAATTCCGATTATGCTTGGCGGCCTGTTTCAGCTGATTTATTCGATAGTGGACAGTGCGGTAGTTGGACGGCTGATCGGCGTTGAAGCGTTTGCAGCGGTTGGTGCTGCCGGGAATCTGAACTGGATGGTATTCAGCATCATTTTGGGTCTGACCCAGGGGTTCGGAACCGTCATTGCACAGCATTTCGGAGCTGGACAGCATCAGAAGGTCAAAAAGAGCTTTGCAATGTCGCTGCTGCTCAGTCTTGGGCTGGGAATTGTGCTGTCGGTACTGACAGTGCTGTTATCCGATCCGGTACTTCGGCTGCTGCAAACTCCGCAAGAGATTTTTGCAGATTCGTCTGCTTACATCAAGGTGATTTTCGGTGGACTGTTTATCACCTTCTTTTATAATAACCTGGGTGCGTCGCTCAGAGCGGTCGGAAACAGCCGGACGCCATTTTATGCATTGGTGATTTCTTCGCTGCTGAATGTTGTATTGGACATCGTATTGATTAAGGTAACGCCGTGGGGAGTTGCCGCTGCGGCGATTGCGACGGTTATATCCCAGGCGGTATCCTGTGTTTACTGCCTGTATTTTGTCCGCAAAATCGAGATTTTGCAGCTGGAAAAGGAAGACTTTATTCCAGACCGCAAGATGATGATAGCCCATATCCGGATGGGTGGTCCGATGGGATTCCGCAACTTTGTAACAGCTTGCGGCGGAACGATCACCCAGTTTTATGTCAATGGCTATGGAACGGAATTCATTGCGGGAATTGCGGCAACCAAGCGGATGTACAGCGTCCTTGAGCTGGTCAGTACCGGTATGGATGGTGCAATCGCAACCTATGTTGCTCAGAACTACGGCGCTCAGCGGATGGACAGAATCCGTCACGGCCTGCGTCAGTCGGCAGTTGTACTGCTGCTGGGAGCGGGTCTGATTATGGCAGTTATGTTCCCGTTTGGCCGCAATGTCATGGGATTATTGATTTCGGGTGATGCTGAACAGCTGGACCGTGTACTTTCGATTGCCTGTGAACAGCTGAACCTGATGCTTGTATTTTTGCCTTTTCTGTACATGCTGTATCTGTTCCGGTCATCGCTGCAGGGGATGGACAATGCGTTGTTTCCGATGTTGTCAGGATTTATCGAGCTGGGAACCCGGCTGGTAATCATCTTTACATTGCCCGGATTGATTGGACGCTGGGGTATTTATCTTGGAGAGGTTGTGCCCTGGCTGACAGCGATGATTTTTCTGTGTGTCACATTTTTTATTGTTTACTTCAAGCGCTGCCGGGAAATGCCTGCAAAGACAGAGCAGCATACCGGAAAATAATTGTATTTCAAGCAGCTGTTCTTACCGGGCAGCTGCTGATTTATTTTTTAGGCCATAAATCATAATCTGAAAACCGGGTAAAACATCTTGCAATCCTATCGATTCAGTATTATACTTTTGTATAGAAACCGAAAATAAAAAGGAAAGGGGTATTCCATTTATGGGCAAAACGATAGCCAACACGTATACACTGCCTTCTTCTTTTTTCCTGGCCGGCTGCACCTCCCCGGAAGAACCGGGGTTTTTATCCCACGGAAAAGACCAGGTACAAATGAATGAAAGAAGGCTTTGTGCGTATGGGTTTGGCAGAAATAACGGCAGTCTGCCAGTGAATCAGGTCTGCCGCTCATAATGATTGACTTGCCTGTATTTGAGTGCAGGCGTATTTTGGCACAGCCTTCTGCCCGTGACCGAAAGCCTGATCTCTCCAACAGACTGGATGGGGAGTTTTCGGAAAACGGGAATCTGCATATAAAGGAAAGAAGGCTTTATACATATGAGTTTATCGAAATCTATGACCAGCGGCTCGCCGCTTAAACACATTGTTTCCTTTGCGATACCGATTGCACTTGGCAGCCTGTTTCAGCTGATCTACTCAATTGTTGACAGTGCTGTAGTTGGACGGCTGATCGGTGTTGACGCTTTTGCGGCGGTCGGTGCGGCTGGAAATATGAACTGGATGGTCGTCAGCGTCATTCTGGGTATTACCCAGGGATTTGGTACGGTAACTGCTCAGCATTTTGGTTCCGGAGATTCGGAGAAAGTTCGGAAAAGTTTTGCGGCTTCGATGGCACTTAGTCTTTTGGCAGGGGTGATCTTGTCGGCAGTGGCGGTTATGATGACCCATCCGCTGCTGGTCATGCTGCAAACGCCGGAGGAGATTTTTACAGATACTGCGCATTATTTACAGGTATTGTTTGGTGGATTGTTTATCACTTTTTTGTATAACAATCTGGGCGCTTCACTGCGCAGCGTGGGCAATAGCCGGACACCGTTTTATGCGTTGATTATCTCATCCATTCTCAATGTGATACTGGATATTCTGCTCGTTAAACTGACACCCTGGGGTGTTGCCGCGGCAGCACTGGCGACGGTAATTTCTCAGGCCGTGTCCTGTATATACTGTCTCTGGTTTATACGGAAGATCGACGTATTCCAGCTCAAAAAAGAGGACTGCATTCCTGAATGGAAGATGCTGTCCGCTCATATTAAGGTCGGCGGCACAATGGGATTCCGCAATCTGGTGACAGATATTGTCGGTATTATTACCCAGTACTATGTAAATGGATATGGTGTTGACTTTATCGCAGCGATTGCGGCAAGTAAGAAAATGTATGGCGTACTGGAACTGGTCAGCTGCGGCATGGAAGGTGCGATTGCAACCTATGTCGCGCAGAACTATGGTGCCCGAAATATGCAGCGTATCCGTAAAGGATTGCGTCAGTCGGCGGTGGTCATGTTGGTAGGTGTCGGTGTTATTATGGCCGGT
>DVLW01000128.1 GCA_018715285.1 Candidatus Faecivivens stercoripullorum
ACGGTGTCTGTACCATCACTCTACAGGATGCAGATCTGTCCGCAGTATACTCTGGTTTTGACGCAAGCAGACCTGCTTTCCATCCGGTGTAAACGCAATAAAACTGCCGTCCATTTCATAATATCCGACAATTGCCATACTGTCCATATCAAAATTCAGTATAAACTTGCTATCCAGCAATGTTCCTGACAGTGCAGGAACATTTTCATATAGCCAGCTCTGGTTTTCCTCGTTGACCGTAAAAAACAGAGCGTAATACCGTCCATCGCCGACAACCTCTGACGGCTCACATCCTGTCGGCAACTGTACCGTTTCAATCTCGCCGATTTCAGTATCATACCGCCCGATTGAACCGTTTTCCGGGAACATTGGCGGAGATGGGCGTTCGGTACTGTAGGTAATCGGGCTGTACCCTGTAAGATACTTGCCATAGCATCCAACCGCCGCAAAACCGCCGGGTACTGTTTCCGCAACCTCGGCTGGGATATCCCGCAGGCTGCCACGTATCGAAGAATTTGCTGGTTCCAGCTCAAAATCATAATAACAAGTTGCGCTATATTTTGTGACGTCCTGTTCAAAACCGTACTGACGACGAATCATAAAAGCGGGTTCTTTGCTTCCCTGCGTTTTTTCGGTCAGAACCACGCCATCAGGTGTCACCAGCCGCATATAATAGGTCTTGTCCTTCCAGATCACCAGCAGATAATTTCCAATATCGGTCACAAGTACCTGTTCCAGCTGCTCATCTTCCGGAATCATCATCCGGGTCGTGACGCTGACTTGATAATCAGGCTGGACTGGTTCTGATGTTTCAGTTTCAGGAATGCTGCTTTCCGGGACAGAAACATCTGAAGACTCCACTGACGGCTCGGACGGCGTATCCTGAGGATTGCTGCGGGAAGTACAGCTACCCAGCACCAAGGCTGCAAGCAATAAACAAAACACTAATTTCAGACGCATGATATCCCTCCTGCTTTATCGTGCCGATCATCAATATAGATATAGTTTTATATCTTTATTATACAGTTTGTTCACCTGCAAGTAAAGAGAATATCCCACAAAATCAGCATCCATCCATTATACAGCTTAACGAAAAATCCCGGCCTGAAAAGACCGGGATTTTCAATATTATTCAGAATATTTTGCTTTGAGTTTTTCCACAATCATATGTGCACACTTGTTGACATCTCCGCAGCCGAGGGTGAGAATCAGGTCACCTGGCTCTGCATTTGCAACCACATAATCCGAAATTTCCGGGAACTCCGGGAACCAGACACAGCCGGGAATCTTTTCCGCCAGCTGAGCGGTATAAACGCCATCGGTATTCTTTTCACGGGAACCCATAATTTCCGACAGGACAACCTTGTCAGCATGGGAAAGAACCCGTGCAAAATCGTCCATCAGCATCTTAGTACGGGAATAGGTAAACGGCTGGTGAACTGCCCAGACCCGTTTGAACGGCAGTGCACGTGCAGCTTTCAGCGTCGCTTCAATCTCAGTCGGATGGTGGCCGTAATCGTCCGCTACTGTGATATCGTTAATCTCGGCCAGTACCTCAAACCGTCGTCCCGCTCCATGGAACGCATCAATTCCGGCCGCGCACTGTTCAGGTGTAACACCGGCAGTCATTGCGGCTACACATGCAGCGATGGCATTGAGGATATTGTGGTCACCGGGAACGTGCATCTTGATATGGATCAGAGTCTTTCCGTGATAGCAGAGGTCAAACTCGGTGTTGACACCGCCCGGATGGACGATATTTTCAGGATAATAATCATTTTTGGGATGTACGCCGAAGGTAATCAGCCGGTCTTCCATTCCGGCAATCGCCATCATCGTATTGGCGTCATCACCATTTGCGATAATGCACTTGGTTGCCATCGATGCAAATTTCCGGAAGGAGTGAATCAGGTTGCTCATCGTCTTGAAGTAGTCGAGATGGTCAGCGTCGATATTCAGGATAACCGCAACGTCCGGATGGAGCTTGAGAAAAGTATCGACAAATTCGCAGGACTCGCAGACCATATGCTCTGTTTTACCGGCTCTGCCGCTGCCGCCGATTGCAGGCAGTTTGCCGCCGATGACACAGGTCGGGTCCTTGCCGGCATCCAGCATGATCTGGGTCAGCATCGAAGTCGTAGTTGTTTTTCCATGGGTACCGCTGACGCAGAGTGCGTCGGAATAATGAGCGGTAATTTCTCCCAGAATGACGCTCCGTTCAACTGTCGGAACACCACTTGCACGCGCCGCGACCAGTTCCGGATTATCTGCCATAATCGCCGCAGAATAAACAATCAGGTCGGCACCTTCGATATTCTCGGCACGCTGACCGAGAGTGACCTTGATTCCCATCTCCCGAACTTTCTGAAGTGTATCGGTTTCATTATTATCAGAACCGGTGATCGTATATCCTTTTTCATGCAGAATCTGCGCCATCGGGTACATACCGCTGCCGCCGATACCAATAAAATGCAGATGATTTTTTCCCTCAAGATACATAAAATCATTCCCTTCTCTATATCAAGCCCGGTCACCCGGGAAAAGATATTCCAATCCAGAATCCGCTCAGTTGCCTGCGCCGCGTTCGGTCATCTGCTGCACTTGCGCGCGCAAAATCGCGTGTTCCGGCAAAGATAAATCCGGGTCAGCGTCCAACAGTGCGTATCCTGCCGCCTGTGCTTCAGCAAACAGAGCAGTATCCTCGAGTACGTCACTGATGCCAAGCGATGGGACACCATGCTGACGATAACCAAAAAAGTCGCCAGCTCCACGGAGTTTCAAATCCTCTTTGGAAATTACGAAGCCATCGCAGGTTTCTTTCATGACCGAAAGCCGCTTGCGGTTATCCTCACCGTCGTTATCCGAAAGCAGGATACAGGTTGATTTTTTGCTTCCGCGTCCGACACGTCCTCTCAGCTGGTGCAGCTGGGAAAGTCCGAAACGCTCGGCATTTTCAATCATGATAATTGTGGCGTTCGGAACGTCTACGCCGACCTCGACAACCGTCGTCGCAACCAGCAACTGGATTTCACCCGAAGCAAACCGCGCCATGACCGCGTCTTTCTCGTCCGACTTCATCCGTCCGTGCAGGAGTCCGACCGTATACCCTTTAAACGCGGTTTCCTGCAACTGCCTTGCGTAATCAACCGCCGCCGTCATACTGCCGGATGGGTCGTTTTCCTCAATCAGCGGACAGACGATGTATCCCTGTTCTCCTCGTGCAAGGTGGTCACGGATATACCCCAATGCACGCTCCCGTTTATCCGAATGAATCGAGAATGTTTCAATCGGCTGGCGGCCTTTGGGAAGTTCGTCAATGACCGATAAATCCAGATCACCGTACACAATCAGTGCCAGCGTTCGCGGAATCGGAGTTGCCGACATGACCAGCACATGCGGATTTTCGCCTTTTTCACCCAACCGCTGCCGTTGTGCAACGCCAAACCGGTGCTGCTCGTCGGTGATAACCAGCCCGAGACGATGAAAAACGGTCGCCTGCTGGACAAGCGCATGGGTACCGACAACTACATCGATTTCTCCGGCTGCGATTTTCTCCCGCATCAGCGTTTTCTGCTTAGGGGTGAGCGAACCGGACAGCAGTCCAATCCGGATTCCCAGCGGTTCCAGAAAACGGCGCAGTGTCGCTTCATGCTGGGAAGCAAGGATTTCAGTCGGTGCCATCAGAGCCGCCTGATACCCGCTTTTGACCATTGCAAAAGCTGCGGCAGCCGCAACCATCGTCTTACCGGAGCCGACATCACCCTGCACCAGCCGGTTCATCGGATATTTGGAAGACATATCCAGCAGAATCTCTCCGATTACCCTTTTTTGTGCACCGGTCAGCTGATACGGCAGACTTTGCAGGAATGGACGCAGGTCAGGCCGTCTGATACGGACCTCAGTTTCCCGGCGCTGCCTGCCTTTGAGCAGTTTCAGCCCGATGGTCAGGCGGAGCAGTTCTTCAAACGAAAGCCGGCGTTTTGCAGCTTCCAGCTGGGTCTGCCCCTCGGGAAAATGAATCTGACGGATAGCCGCCTGATAGGAAATCAGCCGGTGTTCTTTCCGCAGATCTTCCGGCAATGGGTCAGGCATCGAAGGCAGAAAATGCTCGATCGCGTCTTTTACATTGGTCTGCACCATTTTACTGGTCAGTCCTTCGGTCAGTGAATAGACCGGACGCAGAATATCCGCTTCCTCTGCCGGAAGATAGGTCGAAAGCGTCAGTCCGTAGGCTGCGCCGGTACGGGTCCATTTACCGGCAAAGACATAATCCTCACCCGTTTTCATTCCATAATAGACGTACTCGCTGTTGAAGATGGTGACGACAAAGTTGTGCAGCCCATCGGTTGCCTGCAATTTATACAGCACCATTCCTTTACGAATCGGTGCAGGCGGAAACTTGCGCAGAACCTTTCCCGCTATTACGACGTTCTCGCCGCCGATACACTGGTCAACCGTTTTGGGCGAAGTAAAATCCTGATAACTGCGCGGATAAAATGCCAGCAGCTGTTCAACCGTCCGGATACCCAGTTTCAGATAGAGTGCTTCCCTTTTGGGGCCGACATTTTTCAGCCGTGTGACCGGGGTTTGAGGAAGCTGAATCTGTACCATATTCTTTTCTGAGGCCACCTGAGGCTGCATGGAAGACATTTCCACCCCTGTCACTCCTTTCCCGATCTGTTCCCGCGAATTCCCATCCTGACTGACATTTTCGTCCTTTTCTGGTCTGATTTTTCCAAAACAGGCCCCAAAGGCTGCCCGGTAACATTTCCCAACCGCTTGAGACGGCAGAATTTTTATGTTAGCATAGACTTATCCTAACGGGACACCGGCGAAAAATGTACAGTCGAATCCCTTTATGTCCACCACAAAGGTATTTTGTCTGGTTACCGAAATATTATACCACATTTTTTATACGGTGAACAGTCCCGGCAGGAACCTAATATCGAAAGGATTGACGCAAAGTGAAACAACAAACAGGCAAGGTCGCCCTGCTGCTGACCTTCATGCTCAGCCTGCTCCTGCTGCTTCCAACTTCCGTTTCCGCGAACTACCGCTGGGGCAGTACGGGCAACGCCGTCTACAACCTGCAAACCAATCTGTACGGGTTGGGATACGGCTGTACTCCAGACGGGATTTTTGGTCAGAAGACCCATTCCGCCGTCATCTGGTACCAGTCCAATAATGGGCTGTCGGTTGACGGAATTGCCGGGACAAAGACCCTGGCAAAAATCAAAGAGGACGTGACGACTGTTCAGCAGCAGCTGGGCGACCTCGGATACAATGCCGGCAAAGCTGACGGCATTTTTGGTCCAACCACCCGTTCGGCTGTAAAATCCTTCCAGTCGGATTACAATCTGACAGCAGACGGTATTGCCGGCAGCAAGACCCGTGCAGCTCTCGCCGAAGCCGTCAAAAACAGCAATGACACCGATTCCGACACCGGTACCCAGGACGATCTTGACAAGCTCCGGCAGTACATCAAAGACAACTGGATCAGTCCCATCCGTGCCGAATACCTGCCGATTACCGGCGGACGTTCATTCGGATACAAGCGGAGCGATGGAAGACAGCACGCCGGCATAGACTTTTTTGTAGTAGACGGAGCCGGTACGCCAGTTTACGCAATGACCGACGGAACTGTCACTGCAACCAGCACCACTTTTTATGCCGGAACCGGCGCCGTGACCGTTAAAAACAACGACGGTACGGTTGTCCGTTACGGTGAGATCACACCGGCTGTCTCCAACGGCAGAACCGTCCGTAAAGGACAGATCATCGGTTATCTCGCAAAGAACAACAATGACGGCGGAACCATGCTTCACCTCGAACTTTACCGCGGTGATGCCGAAGGCATTCTGACCCGGGTCAATACCGATTACTGGTATGTTTCCGGCAACTATAACCGCCGTTCCGACCTGCTCAATCCCACTGAAATGGGTATTGGATAAGACATTTTTCACTACTGGCGCGCCGCAGACTGCGGCGCGCTTTTTGTACGCAGAATACCATCCGACCAGATGGGCAGCAGCTGAAAATCCGGGAAAAACCGGCGCAGTATATGACATATGTCCTACCCGTTTCTTCCTGTATTCTGATATACTGAAGATATCAATTCACCAAATATACAGAAATGAGGTAACCCGATGGACAACGAACTCTTTGAAAATACGCCGGTACATAAGGCGTATATCCGTCTAGCACTGCCGCTGGTATTCAGCATGATCGTTACGATGATCTATAACCTTGCCGATACCTACTTTATCGCGGCAACCGGAAATACCAGTCTGGTAGCCGGTGTTTCCCTCTGTGCGCCGGTATTTACCCTGCTGATGGCCTTTGGAAACATCTTCGGCCAGGGCGGCACCTCGCTGATTTCGCGGATGCTGGGTCAAAAGGACGCGGCAGGTGTCCGGCGTGTAAGCGCTTTTTGTTTTTACGGAGCACTGCTGTGCGGTGCAGTAGTCGGAGGAATTATGCTGATTTTTTCCGGACCGCTGCTGCGGGTACTGGGTGCGGATGACCAGACACTGGGTCACGCAATGCCTTACTATACTGTGCTGGCGATTGGCGCTCCCTTTACGGTCGCTTCCTTTATTCCTTCCAACCTGCTGCGCGCTGAAGGCATGTCCCGTGAATCGATGATCGGCTCGGTCAGCGGCGCTGTTTTGAACATCATCCTCGACCCGATTCTGATTTCAGTCTGCGGAATGGGTGCAATGGGTGCGGCAGTTGCAACCGTCGCCGGATACCTGCTTTCCGACTTCTATTTCTGCATGGTTATCCTCAAAAAGAGCCGTCACCTTTCCCTTTCTCCGGCAGAAATCAAAATTTCCGGAGATCAGGCCGCTCAGATCTTCGGCATTGGCATCCCGGCTGCCATCACCAACATCTGCTCCAGTGTCTGCATGGTTTTGACCAACCAGCTGCTGCTCCCTTACGGCAACGA
The DNA here is from genome assembly GCA_018715285.1 of Candidatus Faecivivens stercoripullorum. Taxonomy (GTDB): domain Bacteria; phylum Bacillota; class Clostridia; order Oscillospirales; family Ruminococcaceae; genus Faecivivens; species Faecivivens stercoripullorum. The sequence continues at coordinate 6,950 of DVLW01000128.1, forward strand.
TAAAATCGCCGCAATGGGTATCGTCCTCAAAGTCACGCTGGTGGCACAGCTGATTATGACCGGTCTGGCATTTGGCGGACAGCCGCTCATCGGCTATTTTTACGGCGCGAAAAACCATGAGAAGATGCGCAGACTTATCCGTTTCAGTTTCAGCTTTATCAGCATCACCGCACTGGTTCTGACCGTCATCATTTTTGCAGGTGCACCGCTGATTCTCAGAGGATTTATCGATACTGAGGAGATCATCTCCATCGGTACCGTCATGCTCCGCTGGCAGGTCAGCTCCAGCTTAATGGCCGCACTGGTCCAGCTGTTTACCATCTATTTTCAGTCGACCGGCAGAATGGTCGGTTCCTTCCTGCTCTCGATCAGCCGTCAGGGTGTGGTCTTCATCCTGGTACTGGTGATTCTGGCAAAGGTTGCCGGACTGAATGGCATTATCGCCGCCCAGTTTGCAGCAGACCTCATAAGCGCTGTTTTTGCCGCGCTACTGTTTTACAAGCAGCTGTACAGAGAACTGCTCACCGAAAAATAAATAAAAACCAAAACCGGACAGCCCGCATACAACACGGACTGTCCGGTTTTTTTATACCATATTAGTAATATCTGCTGGTTCCGTAATAATCGCCTGCAAGCTCAAGGTAGAAAATCGCCTCGGATGCTTTGGTATACGGCGTCAGCCACAGATAACCGATACCACAGGTGAACGCACACAGGATTGACCAGCCAATAAATGAGATATCCAGACAAAACAGCCGGAATTTATGTCCCCGCATCATGTTCCAGGATTCGCTGAGTGCTTCCCAGCTGCCGCACTCCGGATGCTCAGCAAGGATGTACGGTGCCATCCGGAAGCCATATCCGAGCACGATGCCTGGAATGATAAACACGAGCGTTCCCAGAAAAACCAGAATCGAACGCAGTAATCTCATTACCAGACAGGTTCCCCAGCGGCGGAACTCATAAAAAAGATCGTAAAAACTTGTCCTCGAACCGCTGACCAGCTTCATATTATACCGTGCATATCCTGTCTCAATCACGCCGCCCAGTACAATCGATATAACCAGCACGATCAGTCCGATCAGAGCCGTAACCGCGAAAACACCTGCTGCAAATCCGTTCCGGATCAGCTGCTGAAGATATTCGACAAATCCTCCATCCACCTGAACATTCTGGACGGTATGCGAGAGATCTTCCACATTCAGGTTGAAATTCACATTCAATCCGCTGAATTTCAGCTCTCCACAAAGCGCACTGGCAACCAATCCGACCAGAACCGCTTCCGTCCATTTGCCGCGCAGCATTCCACGCGCCGCTGAACGATACTCGGCCGCATACAGCAGTTTCATACACAACACCCTTTCCTTCAAAACCGGTACAGCAGGATATGTACGCATCCTGCCGCATCATTCCTCATTTTCTAAGGACAGTATAGCATGACCGGTTTTGAAAAACAAGGAGATATACAAAATCTAAGGGTTTTTAAACAAAAATTAAGGTTTTCTGTCGAAATCAGGCTTTCGGCTGCGGCAGCTGAATCGGCGCATACTTTCCGTCGCCTGTTCCACCGGGAACCGATGTCATTCCGGTAGCGGGAACTTTGCCCGATGTTACGCAATGGGTCAGCAGGTATTCTTCCCATATGAGGCATCCATCTTTCTGCATATGAATGCCGTCGGTGCTCGCATCCGCAGGCAGTGCGCCCGACTCATCGGCAACCGCCGATGCTACATCCAGATAAAACACCTCTTGTTCTTTTGCCATATCCTGAAGACGGGTATTAAAAGAGGAAATCCGCGCATTGGTCAGATAGGATTTACCGGTGATCTTGCTCTCACATACCGGCAGAATCGACTGGACATAAATCTGAACATCCGGATGGGACTCCTGGATGGTATCAATCAGCGAAGCATATTTATTGAGGAAAGCATCCTGGCTCTGCCATCCCAGCTCATTGATTCCGAACATCAGATATACCTTTGTGTAATCGCCCTTTTGCAGTGCCTCAGCGGCAGTCACTTTATTTTCCGGGTCATCCGGGTCGGTGAATACCTCCGAAGTGAATACCGTTTCAACCGTCAGTCCGACATCCGCATACGATTTTGCCGAAATACCGGTATACAGCAGCAATCCCTGGGTACGGGAGTTGCCGACAAAAACCGCATCGTCAAACCAGTTATCATCCTGTTTATCCGATGCAGGAACCGGTGCGCTGTAGTCATAATCCGACGGCGGCAGCAGATAGGCGTATTCTTCCTCTATCCGGTTGGGGTCAGAGCTTTCCGGCGCTTCCGAAGAACCGGCAGACTCGCTATCAGCGGCAGACGACTGGTTCTCCTCTGATACCGCTCCGCTATCGGCGCCGGAAAGGGCACTTTCACTGCGTCCGGCATCATTCATCTGGGTTACATTGCTGCCTTTCTGTCCTGCATCATCCGAAGTGCTGGCCGCATCCGCGCCGGCCATCGACAGGGCATAAATCCCGGCGCCCGTTGCCAGTGCAAGCAGCATCAATCCGGCTACGAGAAATACGCGGGGAGAAAGGGTACGTTTCATTTTATGGGTGGTACGGGAAAAACTTCTGGAATCATTAAGCGGTGCAATCCAGGAGCTATCCTCCCGGTCAGGGGTATTCAAGGGGATATCTTTCACATATGTAATTACCATTTTCTTCTCCTGTGCCATATCATCAAATCCTGTTCTATTCAGCAGTTCTTCAGTCTTGGACGAAGTCTGTATCCTTAAGACGTATTTTCGAGGTCAAAAAGTTTCATGTTACGCTTTTATTTTGCAAGTATTTCCTGTATACTTATATTATAGCACGCTGGCGTACAACACAATAGCGTTTCTTCACTTTTTGCACGCATAATTTTCCGACAATTTTCTGACATTTTTTATCTATTTTTCTGAGCTGACAAACCAGCCATTAAGAGGTGTTTTATTATGCAGGTCCTGACACAGAAGGACACCAATCCATTCCCCTTTTCCGACTCCAACAAGCGGTATTATACATGGGATTATTATCTCCGAAAAAGGTACGGCGGAAAGGTCTTCAAGATCTCACTCGACGCCGGATTTTCCTGTCCGAACATCGACGGGACACGTGGAAAAGGCGGCTGTACCTATTGCAGTTACGCCTTCCGCCGTCAGACGCCGGACAGCCTGCTGGAACAGTACCATCAGGTGCAGAAGACGCTGCACGAAAAATGGCCGGATGCAAACCGGTATATTCCCTATTTTCAGGCCAATACCAACACCTACGCGCCGGTTGAGGAACTCCGTGCAAAATATGAAGCAGTGCTCTTCCAGCCGGGTGTAGTCGGGTTATCGGTGGCAACCAGAGCTGATGCGCTTCCGGATGATGTCTGCGAATATCTGCACAGCCTTTCGGAGAAAACCGACCTGATGATCGAACTCGGTCTTCAGACCATTCATGACGAGACGGCAAAGCGTATCAACCGCGGACATACAACCGCTGAATTTTTAGAAGGGTAC
>DVLW01000129.1 GCA_018715285.1 Candidatus Faecivivens stercoripullorum
TGACCGGTCGAATGACAAGATAGACATAAAAAAGAGATAAAATCGTCCGATATACATTGACAGAGTCCTCATTCCATGCTAGAATATAGGCGCGAAAGCTATATTTTTCCTTGTGGGTGAGATAAACAAGGGGAAATATAGCTTTTTGTTTTGGATAAAATTCTGTGAAAGAAAAGAGGATTCCACAAATGCAGCAAACCTTTATGAAAACAAAACCAATCCTGCCATTGGTTCTGTCCATGTCCCTGCCGATGGTTCTGTCGATGATGGTTGCGTCACTGTACAATATCGTCGACAGCTACTATGTCGCCAAAATCAGCGAAGACGCCATGACTGCACTGTCTCTGGTTTTCCCGGTACAAAACCTGATTAACGCGGTTACAATCGGTTTTGCAATCGGCGCCAATGCCGTTATTTCCTACCTGCTGGGCGCACAGGAAAACAGCAGAGCTGATGCCGCAGCAACCCAGAGCATCCTGTTTAACGGGATACATGGCATCATCCTGACCGTCGGGTGTATTGGCATCATGCCGTTTTTCCTTGGACTGTTCACCAATGATGAACTGGTAATCGATATGGGTGTACGCTACTCCCGTATTGCGTTCAGCTTTTCGATCTTTGTCGCTGTCTCGATGTCGCTTGAGAAAATCTTCCAGGCAGCAGGCAAAATGCTTATGACGATGATCTGCATGATGTCGGGATGTGTCATCAATATTATTCTGGACCCGGTTCTGATTTTCGGATGGGGACCTTTCCCGCAAATGGGAATTGAAGGCGCGGCTCTGGCAACCGGTATCGGCCAGACTATCAGCCTGCTGATCTATATCATCTGCTACTTTGCCGGAAATTTCCCTGTACACATCCGTCTGCGCCGGGATACCTTCGACCTCTCCCTGACCAGAAAAATGTATTCGGTCGGAATTCCGGCAACACTCAACCTCGCACTTCCGTCCCTTCTGATTTCCTGTCTGAATATCATCCTGTCGGCGTATTCACAGGTATATGTACTTGTGCTGGGTGTATATTATAAGCTGCAAACCTTCCTGTACCTCCCGGCAAACGGCATTGTACAGGGTATGCGCCCAATCATCGGGTACAACTTCGGTGCAAGAGAACATGCAAGGGTTCGGAAAATCTACCGTACCGGCCTTTTGCTCTCTGCCTGCATTATGGCGCTGGGTACAATTCTCTGCTGGGCAATCCCTGAACAGCTGATCGGACTGTTTTCGTCCAGTGCCGAAACGATTGCGGTCGGCAGCACGGCTTTGCGGATTATCAGCATCGGGTTTATTGTCTCTTCTGTCTCGGTCATTTCGTGCGGTGCGCTGGAAGGCCTGGGAATGGGCGGGCCATCGCTCGCAATCTCTCTGCTCCGGTACACGCTGCTGATTATCCCTGCCGCATTTATTCTGAGCCGCTTCCTTCAGGCAAACGGCGTCTGGCACGCTTTCTGGCTGACCGAAGTCATCACCGCAATAATTGCCGCCATACTTTACCGCAGGCAGCTATCCGCGCATCTTACACCGGCTGAAAAATAAGGGATTACCAGCTGACTGCATCATCCGCATGGATTATACATAATGATGTAAATCGGTTCCCCTGCTTGCAATTTAACTGTAAATCCGCTATACTGGAATCAGGAAATAAATACCATGGCGCCGGGATTTCCGGTGCGGAAAGGACATGTTATGAATACCCGCAAACTCCTGCTGGATATGGATACCGGCATCGATGACGCAATGGCAATTACCTATGCGCTGGCGGACGGTTCAGCCGATTTGATCGGCGTCACCTGCTGTTTTGGCAACGTCACCAACCAGACCGCTGTCCGCAATACCCTTGACCTGCTTTCGATCATGGGCCGGCCGGATATCCCGGTTTTTTATGGCGCAGAGCATCCGCTGGAGCAAAACAGCTTCCGGGTATCGGACGCCTGCATCCGGATTCATGGCGCCAATGGGCTGGGAAATGTGTCCATTCCGACTGCCGGTGAACCGGAAAAAATATCCGCTCCCGACTTTATCCTCGACGCTGCCGGGAAGTACGGTGAAAATCTCATTCTGGTCGCAACCGGTGCGCTGACCAATCTTGCGGCGGCAATACGCAAGGATAAGGAAACCTTTGCGAAAATCGGCAAAATCGTCTTCATGGGCGGTGCGCTGACGGTGGAAGGAAATGTCACGCCGTATGCAGAAGCCAATATCGCCGTCGACCCGCTGGCAGCAAAAGAAGTGCTGGAAAGCGGTATCCCGATGACGATGATCGGGCTGGACGTCACCCACAAAAACCTGCTGACCCGTACTGAGGCTGCACGTTGGAGCGGTCATGGCCGTGCAGGAAAGGCGCTGTATGAAATCGTCGCGCACTATATCGACAACGAACTGGAACAGAAAAGCTGTTCGCTGCATGATCCGCTGGCAGTCGCCGCAGCTCTGGATGAAACGATGGTCGAAACCCATCCGTTTGCAATGACGGTCGTGACTATGGGCGAAGCGGCAGGAAGAACGATTGCATGTCCGTTTGCCGACCAGTGCGAGAATAAAAATGTATCGGTCGCGCTGGAAACCAGCCCGAGATTTGTACCCGAATTTGTCGGAAAAATCGAAAGCTTTCTGGCCGCAAGAGAAAAAGAAGAAGCAGACAGACCATAACCAGATATTTTACAGCAATTTGTATCCGAAAGGAAGTATGCAGTATGGATAACAAAAAAAAGCCGGCCAGAAAGGTCATCGTCATCGGGCACCTGAACCCCGATACTGACTCGGTATGCTCGGCAATCGCCTACTCCTACCTGAAAAATCAGATTTCCGATCTGGACACCGAACCGCGCAGAGCCGGTGAAATCAACCAGGAAACCGCTTTTGCCCTCAAATATTTCGGCGTCCGTCCGCCGCGGCTGTGTACCGACGTAGGCCCGCAGGTACAGGACCTCGAATACCGCCATCTCGACGGAATCGACGCGGTAACCAGCGTACATACCGCATGGAAACGGATGCGGGAAGTAAATATTGATACCCTGCCGATTGTTTCGGAAGACGGACAGCTGCTGAGCATCGTCACCCTGACCGACGTTTCGGACGCTTGTATGGATGTACTGGATACGACCATTCTGGCAAAGAGCCATACCCCTTACCGCAATATCCTCGAGGTACTCGACGGTGAAATGCTGACCGGTGACCCGGACGGCGTAATCGACCACGGAAAACTGGGACTGGCAGCTGGTAACCCGGAGGCGATGGAAAATTTTCTGGAGCCGGGAGATATCGTCATCCTCTCTTCCCGGTATGAATTCCAGTTCTGTGCACTGGAAATGGGTGCAGGCTGTCTGATTATCTGCGCTGAAAACGGCGAAATGACGACTGTTCCGAAAACCATCCTCAAGCTGGCGCAGGAACGCGGCTGTACCATTATCACAACGCCGAAGGATTTTTATACCGCTGCCAAACTTTTGAGTCTGGCTTCTCCTGTCCGGCACTATATGCAGTCGAAGGATTCGCTGCTGACCTTTACCCTCAACACGCCTCTGGATGACGTGCAAAAGGTTATGGCACAGGTACGGTACCATTACTTCCCGGTCGTGACCCGCGGCGGAAAATACGTCGGACTGCTTTCCAGACGTAACCTGTTGAACATGCAGCGCCGTCAGCTGATTCTGGTCGACCATAACGAAAAAACCCAGGCAATCGACGGGTACGAAAAAGCCGATATCCTGGAGATCATCGACCATCACCGCATCGGTTCGATTGAAACACCTGCTCCGATCTATTTCCGCAACGTTCCGGTCGGATGCACCGCAACCATCGTCACCCAGATGTACTGGGAGAACATGGTGGAAATTCCGCAGAAAATCGCAGGGTTGCTGCTGTCGGCCATCCTGTCGGATACCCTGATGTTCCGCAGCCCGACTTCTACACCGATTGATGAACGGGTTGCCCATGAGCTGGCCAAAATCGCAGGCGTGGATATCGAAGACTACGCTTCCCAGATGTTTGAAGCCGGTTCCAATATCGAAGGCAAAACCGCGCAGGATATCTTTATGCAGGATTTCAAGGTCTTCAAAGCGGGTGATACCCGTTACGGCATCGGTCAGGGCAGCTATATGAGTGAGAAAAACCTGAAAGCAGCTGCTGAGCTACTGCTGCCTTTCCTGCCGGAAGCTGCGAGAGATCAGGGATTGTCGGATGTATTTTACATGCTGACCAGCGTCCGGGAAGAAACCACCTATCTGATCTTCTATGGCGACCAGGCAGAAGAACTCATCCGGGTCGGCTTCCCTGGATGCAAGATTGACGGCAGTACCGCTACCCTTCCGGGTGTAGTCAGCCGCAAAAAGCAGCTTCTCCCGGCTATCGTCGGCGCTTTCTCCCAGATTTAAGCGAATGCACGGACTGTTCGCTGTTTATCATCAAAAGTACTGCGGACATACGAAACCCGCCTCTGTCTTTACAGAGGCGGGTTTTATCATATTATTCCTTCTGGGTCACAATCACGACCGGCGCTGAAACAGCAGGTTCCCTGTCACCGGCTGCAAAGCTGATCGCTGCCGGCATACATTCGATGGTTGCCTCCTCATGAGCGCCGCCGTCCTCACCGTCCAGCGTCCAGCTGACCGGCTGATCGGCATAAAAGCTGACCGACTTGACCTTGGCATAAAATACACCGCTCTTTTGCGAAAACTGCTGGCTGAGCAGCGAAGAAACCAGTTCCGACAGTTCAGCGGCATTCTTCGGCCGGCGAATCAACAGCAGTTCCAGCCATCCGTCATCCAGATAGATTTCTCCGGTCAGCAGCCCCTTAAAGCCGCCAATTGAATGAGAATTGGTCACCGCACCAAAGACGAAATCACCTTCGATCACCTGATCTTCGGTCACGACTTTCATCTTTGTTCCCTGATTGGACCCCAGTTCCAACGCTCCCTGAAACAGGTAGGCCAGCCGTCCAAAGATATTTTTTGCCTGCTGGTCGGTCAGATATGCGACATCGGTAAACATCCCGAACGCCGCAATATATGCAAAATACCGGTCCTCAAACTTCCCGATATCACAGACAAACGGCGTTCCGTCTGCCGCTACCCTTGCCGCAGCCTTTGATTCCTTCGGGAATCCCAGTGACGCGGCAAAATCATTGGTCGTCCCCATCGGGATATACCCGACGTCAGGACGGGTGTTCCATCCGGCAACTCCTGAAATCAGCTCATTGAGGGTACCGTCTCCGCCGACCGCCGTCACCCGGTCAAAATGTCCTTCCGCCATTTTCGCCTGTTCACAGGCGTCTCCGCGTGACTGGGTAATATGCACCTCCACCCGCCATCCAGCCTTGTTGAGCTGGTCGATGATATCACAAAGGCTGTTCTGCGCCTGTTTTTTACCGGCGTACGGGTTGACCAGCAGCAGCATTCGTTTACTGTTCTCCATCCAGCGGCACTCCTTCCGATAATCTCTCTATCCTTTAAGTATAACCGGTAAATTTAACCGTAAAACGGATATAAAAAAGACGGTTTGTAAATTTGGAGTAATCTCTTTCGGCACACGAAAAAGGCGACAGTTTCTCACTGCCGCCTTTTACATTTAATCTGCTGTCTTCCGCATCGGACCTTGCACTTCCGCGTCATCCAGGCAACAGATTTCATCTGTATTCTGCATCAGCTTTTGAACTTCCGGGTCATCCGGGTAACGGATATCATCTTTCGGATCTTTGATTCCTTTGGTAATCCGCGCCACCAGTCCGGACAACGCCAGCAGACCAATCAGGTTGGGCAGAACCATCAGACCATTGAACAGGTCAGACAGACTCCACACCAGATCGACCTGAAGCGATGAACCAATCATAACAAAGACTAGCACCAGCAGGCTGTATACCGGAATGGCCTTTTTGCCAAACAACGCCCGGACATTTACTTCTCCAAAAAAGTACCATCCGATGATGGTCGAAAACGCAAAAAACAACATACAACATGCTACAAAGATATTTCCAAAGCTGCCAAAAGCCTGGTTGAATGCCATCTGTGCCAGTGTCGTACCCGTTTCACCCGTTGAAAGCATTCCGGACGTAAGAATGACCAGTGCTGTCAGGGTCAGTACAATAAATGTATCAATAAATACACCCATCATTGCAACAATGCCCTGATCTTCCGGTTTTTTGACCTTTGCAAGCGCGTGTGCATGAGGTGTGCTTCCCATGCCGGCTTCATTGGAGAAAAGGCCACGAGCGACACCATACCGCATCGCTTCCTTGATTGTAACGCCAAGCACGCCGCCTGCCATCGCCTGCGGTTTGAATGCCAGCACGAAAATCTGCTGTAAAGCTGTAAGCACCATATCATGATTGATGCCCAGAATAATCAGGCAGCCGAGGATATACAAAATTGCCATCACCGGAACCAGCTTTTCGGTTACCGAAGCCAGACGCTTGACACCGCCCAAAAAGATAAATCCGGCAATAACCGTCACAACTACGCCCACAGCAAGCGGAGGGACACCAAAAGCATTGTGGAACGCAGAACCGATGGAGTTGGACTGCACCATATTGCCCATCAGACCCAGCGACAGAATCAGCGCAATCGAGAAAAATACGCTGAGTACCTTTCCAAACCTTCCGCGAAAAAAGCCACGGATATAGTAAATCGGACCGCCGGTAATCTGTCCATCCTTTACCGTGCGGAATTTCTGGGCAAGCACCGCTTCACTGTAAATGGTTGCCATTCCAAAAAAGGCACTCACCCACATCCAGAAAATCGCACCAGGTCCGCCCGATGCCAGCGCCATTGCACATCCGGTAATATTTCCGGTACCAACCTGGGCGGCAATTGCAGTCGTCAGCGCCTGAAAAGAACTCATGCCTTTTTGATCCGCAGCTTCACCCCGCAGATTGAACCCGCCAAACAACATTTTCAGTCCGACGCCAAATTTCCGCACCTGAACGAACTTCAGCCGCAGCGTAAAATAAATACCGGTTCCGCAAAGCAAAAACAGCAAAAGATAATCCCATAAAAAGCCACTTACCAACTTGACCAACTCTGTAAACTGCTGCATTCATATGACCTCTTTTCTGATTTTCCAGGAGACAAGGCTGTTGTAGCCTGCTCCTAATCAGGCACCGGTAAAGCCAAAAGCCGGGTTTCCCTTCAATATAGGGAAACCCGGCTCTGAAAAATCAATTGCAACGCCGGTTTTCACCAGCTGTACCATTGTTTCTGCTCTGTCCTTTTGCCTGAGAGATTGACAACAGATATAGAGAGCTATCAACCCGTCCGTATCTGCTGTCTTGCACCTTCGGCACCCGTTTATCCAGGATTCTCCAGAGCCGCATCCATTCATAGTCCTCGTCCTCCGTCAACATTCTTCCGGAAGACACCTGAGCGTGTTACGCCTTCGGTAAGCCTTTGCTTTTTCCTACAAACTTCCCATGTCCTGATTCAATTGTCTGCAAAAAGGATACCATATCCGCAATACAAAGTCAACTGTTCTTTCATCAAATACATACAATTTGTTTCTTTCCATATATTCCCATTATACGATCAGATATTTTTGGAATATTTCTCAAA
>DVLW01000130.1 GCA_018715285.1 Candidatus Faecivivens stercoripullorum
GCAATCATCTGATTGGAGCGGTTCTGTGCATCGGTAATCATCTGGCTGGATTTTGCCTGTGCTTCCGCAATGACTTTTTCGGCATATGCGTTTGCATCCGCGATTGTAGTTTCCGCCTTGGATTTAGCTTCGTTCTCAATCGATGCTTTCAGACGCTGTGCGCCCAGCATAGCCTCTTTGAGGTTGCCTTCATCGCTGCGGTATTCGGTGATCTTATCAGCAAGAATTTTCATTTTGCCGATCAGTTCAGCTTTTTCCGACTTTGCAGCAGCCAGTTTCTTTTCACACTCTGCCACAAAAGCGTCGACTTCTTCCGGACGATAACCAAAAGCCGCTTTTTCAAATTTAGCTTCTTTACTCATCTTTCTGTCCATTCCTTTCTGATTTATGCCGCTTCTTCTGCCTTAACCGGCAAAAAACTCTCTCTCTGCGGGTGAATGGTGAACATCGAATAGTCTTTCCAAAAAACACTATTCGATGTTCACCCTTCATCATATATACTGGTCAAACAATACAACCGTCCGTCCCCTTTTTGTCAGACCGCCAGTTTCCCGCAGTCTGAACTTTCCGGTATGACGAATCACAAGGACATCGCCTTCTTTCAGCTTCCGGCTGACATCCTTTTCTTCCACATGTCCGACACTGACCAGACCTTCCCGAATCATTCGGGCAGCCTTTTCCCGTCCTGTTCCGGCCAGCAGTGCAACCGCTGCATCCAGACGCAGGGACATCAGTGTTCCCCGAACCTCAACAAATCTTTGAGATGTATCAATCGGTTCAAAACCCTTTTCCATCCGAACGCCAATTGTCCCAATCCGGTCGATCTGGGTTGCCAGCACCTTTTCAATCCGTTCATCGGCGAAAATGACGGCACTTCCCGTTCCCGGAATCAGATCTCCCAGCATTTCCCTTCTGATTTGCTGAGCCATCAGGCTGCCAAGCAGCGCCCGGTGTTCCAGCTTATCGGAAGCCCGACACCGGGCGGTATACCCGACAATCGGGAAATCTTCCGTTTCGACAGGAAACCCTTCCGGAAAAACACCCAGCATCACCCGAACCGCGCCTTCATACCCACCCCAAAACCGGATTTCCATCCCAGTATTTCGGGAAAGTTTGGCAGCAAGCGGCTGTGCGAGTGCCTGTTCTTCCTCCGTCATAAACGCTGAGAATTTGGGACAATACTGTTTGTCGGCAAGAGTAAACAGATTGCGTACCGAGACAAGAAAATATTCTTTTTCTTTTTCTGTGTCCATTACATCAGACCGCTGTTTTGCAGCTCGTCCATCAGATCGCCTCTAAGATCGACATTACTGGGTGTCAGCATATAGGTATTGCGTGCGACCTGTTTGATATTGCCGTCGTTGGCATAGGTTACGCCGCTGAGAAAGTCCAGTACACGTCTGGACAGATCAGGAGCACGTCCCTCAAGATTCAGCACGACAGTAATCTTTTTGTTCAGTTCATCAGCAATCGGTTTGCAGTCCTCAAACCGATCCGGCTGTACCAGCATCACCTGCAGCTGTGCGGAAGTCTGGATATTGACCACCCGTCCGGTACGGGAGGAAGAATAGCTGCTGCGGGAGCCGGAATAAGACGATGAACCATAAGAAGAACTTCCATAAGAACTGGAAGAAGAACTACCCGAAAAAGGCGAGTAATCACTGCCGGACGAAGAAGAGGAGGTATCTTCGTCGGTATATCCTTCATCCATTTCCTCCTCATATTCATTGTTGTCGTTAAAGATGAAACCCTTGACTTTATCAATAATTCCCATTCTGTGTGCCGCCTTTCAATTTTAGTGTTACGGTAAACCCGTCTGAACATCACGGGCGCCAAATATTCCCTGTCCGATTCGGACCAGCGTAGAGCCACAGCGGACTGCCATCTCGAAATCCCCAGTCATTCCCATTGAAAGGGTATCAATACAGGCACCAGGGAGTGAACATTTTTGCAACTGCAAAAACAGCTGCTGCATATCGCGAAAATAACTGTCATCCCCTGTTCTGCCAGCCACAGCCGGTGCCACCGTCATCAGCCCATGCAGAGATATTCCGGGCAGCGCGGCTATTTCCCCTGCCGCATCGAGCACCCCCTCCGGCGCAAAGCCGGACTTGCTCTCTTCCCGTCCGATGTTTACCTCCAAAAGGCAGGGCATAACAATTCCCGCCTTCTGAGCCGCCGACGAAACAGCTTCCGCCCTGCGGACGCTGTCGATCGACTGAATACAGGACACCTTGTTTATTATATCGCGAATTTTATTCGTCTGCAAGTGTCCAATAAAATGAATTTGCGATTTTTCGCAGTTATAGGACGAATTCTTACTCAAAAACTCCTGAACACGGTTTTCACCCAGCAGATCAACCCCTTCAGACAGAGCCAGATTTACCCTGTCCGGGCTGACCGTCTTGGTCACCGCCATCAGTTTCACTGAATCGGGAGCACGTCCCGACTCCTCACATGCCCGTGCAATACGGGCACGTATCTGCTGCAGTCTCTGAACGATCTGTTCAGCCTGCCCGTCAGCGGATGGGTCAAACATCTTTCTGATTATAGAGACCAACCCCTTCCACGATAATCGTATCGTACAACTTAAGCGGATTGGACTCATCCGCGCTCGCAGACGACACGACAAAATCTTCGGTCTCGTACACAACATTGATGGTGCGGAAATACATCTTATCCATCAAAACAACATAAACACCGGGAACGCCGTCTTCATAGCGGATAGCGGACTTGGGCACCTTCAGCCCGGTATAAGTCGCCACCACCAGTTCACACGACTGCACACGGGTGGTCAGCAGATAGCTGTCGATGATATCCCCTTCCAGGATAACCATATACTTTCCTGCCTCGACATCCCGCCGCATTTCCGAAACGACCATTTTAACCGTTTCAGACTGATTGGGGAACCGGATCTGTACACTGCTTCCCTCACTCAGAGAAAGTGCTTCTTCTTCGGTCACCGTCAGCACAAAATTCCAGATATGATTGGTTACAACCTTCACACAGGAAGAATCGGCATTATATCCGCCGTACTGCTGAATCAGCTTATCCAGTTCCGAAGCCGTCAGATCTGCCAGGTACTCGTCGGTACAGATATCCTCATACCCGTCCACATGATCGACAAAGTATCCGGATACCGACGAGGTATAAGATGTATAAGAAGCGTTGTCCCGCTGTTTCATATCATAAAGCTGCTGTTCCAGTTCAGAAATCTCACCCGAATAATCGGTATCAGCATCAATGATAATCTGTCGTTTGGCAAACGATTCGGTCAGCGAAGTGCGATAATCGGAAAGCCCGCTCAGATCATCGGTATCCCGTGCCTGAATCAGTTTGGCAACATCCTGGGCAATCTGGGAGTTCAGTGTTTCCGGAAGAATGACCTCACTGGTATTGGCAGAATCCTGTGCTTTTTGCAGGCTTTGCAGCGTATCTTCCAGCGAAGCGATTTCCCGCTGAAGATCAATTGCCTCCTGGCTCTTATACAGTCTTGCAACTTCCGACCCAATAGGCACCTTCTGCCCAATCCGGTAGTTACAGGAAAGTACGCCCGACTGACTGACACTGATATCCTCTTCATCCCTGAAAAAGATACCGGTAACCGGAATCGTATTT
>DVLW01000131.1 GCA_018715285.1 Candidatus Faecivivens stercoripullorum
TCTACAATTTTGAGCGTATTGATTTGAAAAACGGCCTCACTCCTTTTGAAATCCGGAGCAAGGCCGCCTAATCCTTCTCTATTCTACGATAGGTTCCTTTTTTCTCTGTCTATTCATCTGGGAACAGTCCATACCGGATAAACCGCAGAGGCTTTTATTTTTTACTCAGCGTCGGCTGCACGGAAACTGCCCATTGCCAGTTCCACACGATCTGACTGGGTCAGCGGCAGCTCAGAATAATTTTCAACAGTTCCATCGGCCAGCGTTGCTTCCGCCTGCCAGATGGTACAGTCTCCCCACTCTTCATGTTTCAGGGTGAGTGAAATGACAGTGCCATCCTTCCAGTCGGCTCCTCCCAGAATCTCCAGGCTCCAGTAGTCATCCTCGCTGCCTTCCGGACGAATCCGCAAAGACGCAATATCCTGACCGGTGCCATTGCACAGTTCAACCGTGTGTTCCCCGGTTTCAAGATAATCGTCAGTCGGTTCGGATGATTCCGACGATTCTTCAGACGATTCCGACTCAGATACAGACGACTGGGAACTTGATTCACTGGTGCTGCTCTGAGACGATTCATCCTGCGTCTGGTTACAGCCGGACAACATCCATACCACCATTAAAGCGGTCAGGATGGAAATAACTTTTTTCATGGAATATATCTCCTTTGGTACTCTTATATACGAATCAGGCTTTACAGGGTATTATATCATAAAATGCCGGTTAGGTAAAGGGTGAAGCGTTTTGAAAGAAAGTTTCATAATTTAATTTGACAAAATAATTGCATTTGCCACAAATTGGGAGTATAATATTTTTTATAATCTGCGTGTAAAGCAAAATTTTGGGAAAGCTGGGATTCTATTGAATTTGACACGTAAGAAAAAAACAATGGATATGACCGAAGGCGTCATCTGGAAACAACTGGTCGCGTTTGCACTGCCGCTGCTGATCGGTAACCTCTTTCAGCAGCTGTACAATACCGTCGACTCAATTGTCGTCGGAAACTTCGTTTCAACACAGGCGCTGGCTGCTGTCGGGTCTGTTACGCCGATTATCAATATGCTGATCGGCTTTTTCTCAGGACTTGCGACCGGCGCAGGCGTTGTCATCAGCCAGTATTTTGGTGCGCACAACGGCGAAATGGTTCATAAGTCGGTACATACCACCATCCTGATGACAATCGTGCTGGGAATCGCGTTTACCTTTATCGGTATCTCAATGGCGCCGGCGATGCTGCGGTTTATGTCAACGCCGGATGACGTTATGGCCAGCTCTTCTGAATACCTGCGGATTTATTTTGGCGGTGTCATCGGTCTGATGCTGTATAACATCGCATCCGGTATCCTGCGGGCAGTCGGTGACTCAAAACGTCCGCTTTACTTCCTGATTGTCTCATCAGTAGTCAACGTTGTATTCGACCTGGTTTTTGTTATTGTCTTTAAGATGGGCGTTGCCGGTGTCGCATGGGCAACGATTCTGGCGCAGTTTATCTCGGCTGCACTGGCACTTTTGTCGCTGGCAAAGAGTGACGGCGATTATAAATTTGTCATACGCGATCTGCGGATGGATTGGATGGTACTTAAAAAGGTTGTCCGTATCGGTCTTCCGGCCGGTTTGCAGATGGCAATTACATCCTTCTCCAACGTATTTGTACAGTCATATATCAATGCTTTTGGTTCTTCCTGCATGGCCGGCTGGACCTCTTACTCCAAGATCGACCAGTTTATCCTGCTGCCGATGCAGAGCCTGTCGCTGTCGGCGACTACTTTTGTCGGTCAAAATCTCGGTGCCGGAAAACTGGCACGTGCAAAAAAAGGTACCCGTGTATCGCTGGTCCTGTCAATTGCCATTACGGCGGTCCTTACCGTACTGCTGCTGATCTTCTCCAAGCAGATGTTGCTGCTGTTTACACAGGATGACAATGTATTGTATTATGGCGGTATTTTCATCCGGTTCCTCTGCCCGTTTTACGTGGTCTGCTGTGCCAACCAGATTTTTGCCGGTTCGCTTCGAGGTGCCGGAGACGCGACAGGACCGATGTTCATCATGCTGGCGAGCTTCGTATTTTTCAGACAGCTGTACCTGTATATCGGTACCCAGTTCATCGACTCGGTTATCTATGTCGGATTGGGATACCCTGCCGGATGGCTGGTATGCAGCCTGGGTATGATGATTCATTACTACCGCGGCAAATGGGAAAAATGGTATACAAATAAAGAAGCTTCTACAGAAGCAACAGCTTAAAAACCTTTCAAAACAGATATTGGTTCCGACAACCCGGGAGACTTTTCTCCCGGGTTTTTGTTTTGCCCGTAGCCTTGTTTTTACAGAATAAATATGCTATCATAATAAAAAAAGATCACCGAAAGGAAGCTGTACCATATGAAAGATATTATCCTGGGCACATCCCACACACTCTCTACCACTGTCACCGAAGAAAAGCTCGCCTGCAATATGAAAAGCGGTTCTCTGCCGGTTTTTGCAACTCCGGCTATGGCTGCACTGATGGAGGAAACCGCCGCAGCGGCACTGTCGCTTTTTCTGGATGAAGGCGAAACCTCGGTCGGAACCGCACTTGACCTCAAACATACCGCGGCAACTCCCCTCGGTATGAAAGTGACTGCAACCGCTGAAATCATCGAAGTTGACCGCCGCCGGGTTACTTTCCAGGTAACGGTCCGGGATGAACAGGAAAAAATCGGCTCCGCACGTCACGACCGTTTTATCGTTGGTGCGGAAAAGTTCCTTGCAAAGGCAAACGCCAAAAATCAATAAAGGGTTGTTAAACAGCCGAGCTGCCTGAAAGGAGGCAATCCGGATGAAAAATATCTGCCGTTTACTAGCAGTCGTACTGACCAGTGTACTGATTGGCGTGACTACCGGCTGTACGCCGCAATCGACCAATTCCGCAAAACCTGTCATCTATCTCTATCCGGAAACAGAAACGGAGGTTTCTGTCAGCCTTTCGCTGGATGGGAAGCTGACGACCACCTACCCTGACTATGGTCAGGAAGGATGGAACGTCACCGCCAGTCCAGATGGGACGCTTATCAATCACACTGATGGAAAAGAATACAGCTATCTCTTCTGGGAAGGCACCAGCAATGCGGAATATGACTTTTCAAAAGGATGGTGCGTTCCGGGAAGTGAAACTGCTGAATTTTTGCAAGACAGTCTTTCGGCACTCGGGCTTACTCCGCAAGAATACAACGAAATGATCGTCTACTGGCTGCCTCAGATGGAATCAAATTCCTACAACCTGATTACCTTCCAGCAGGAATGCTACACCGACTCCGCCAATCTGGAAATCGTACCGCAGCCGG
>DVLW01000132.1 GCA_018715285.1 Candidatus Faecivivens stercoripullorum
ATTATACAATCTATCTTACGGGAGAACTGCGGGTATACGACCTGAAAACCGGTGAAGACGCATTTTTAGGGCAGATGTGGGATACCCCCAGCGCTGATTACAACGGCCCGTTCTGGATTGACGAAGATAAAATATACTGTCTTTCTTATACCGAGTCGGGACAACCTGCTGTCCAGGTTCTTTCCTTAGAGGGAACGCCGGAGCGAACCATCGCTTTCGCCCACCAGACGCCGTTTCCGTTCTGGGTGGAAGACCGCACGTTATACTATGCGGCACGTCTGGACAATCAGGAGAGCTGGCAGACCTTTGAATTGAATCTGGACACGGGCGAAACATCCGATCTCCAGATAGAAGGTCATTGCAATATCCTCGGCGAAAAGGACGGACGTTTGGCTATTGCCATTCGTTCGGAAGGGTACTTTTTCCTGGATGCGGACGGAACGATGGAACCGGTTGAAGAAGGATACTCCTTTGCACAGGTAAATGATTCGGCGGAGTATTACTGGCGGCATGAACTGATGGGTTCTGTCCTCTGCCGGAAACAGGAAGATCAGATGCAGGATATTGCCTGGTTTGATAACTACTGCCCGGACGCTGTGCTGGAGGATGGATTTTTGTATATCCAGAGGCTATCCAACCTGGAGCTGTACGATATTGAGCTGGTAAATGCCGCACAGGTGCCAGATGATGTTTTATCCGAAATTCTGGAGTACAGGCACACCAAAATGCGGGATTATACTGTCAGCCTGGCTGTTTCACCGGACGGTATTCTGTATCTTTTGGATGCTAACATATACAGCTGATACAAAAGCGGAAGGAACTTTGACACCTTCCGCTTTTTCATTTTTCTTGCTAAAATTTCCTTTCTCCTGAAAGAGCGGCCGTAACTGCAAATACTTGTATATTGGGATGTATTTTTCATATGCTGGCGGCGGTCTGCCGAACATTTTTTTCTTGACGGAGAGGGCTCCATCGATTATACTGTATATAGGGAATTTTTTTCATTTTCCGTCAGGAATTTACTTTTAAAACAGCAAATTCCATCAAAAAAGGCAGTAGCAAAAGGAGCCAGACATATGAAAAATATTGTCGTACTGGTATCAGGCGGCGGCACCAATTTACAGGCGCTGATCGATGCTGAAAAACGCGGCGAACTGGGACCGGGCAAAATTACCTGTGTCATCTCGTCGACGCTGGACGCATACGCGCTGACCCGTGCAAAGGATAACGGCATCAAGACCCGTGTCATCCCTAAAAAAGGAATTGGACGTGAGGAATACACCGACCGTATGGTCGCGGCACTTCAGGAAGAAAAAGCCGATCTGGTCATTCTGGCCGGATTCATGGTCATCCTCGGTGAGAAGCTGCCGAAAGCCTTCCCGAATGCTGTGATGAATGTCCATCCGGCACTGATTCCGTCCTTCTGCGGACCCGGTTTTTATGGGCTGCATGTGCATGAAGCGGTTCTCGCGGCAGGCGTAAAAGTTACCGGCGCTACGGTACACTTTGTCAACGAGGTATGCGATGGCGGCCCGATTATTTTGCAGGGCACAGTACCGGTCGAGAACGACGATACACCCGAAGTTTTACAGCGCCGGGTTATGGAAAATGTCGAGTGGAAGCTGCTGCCGAAAGCTGCGCGGCTGTTCTGCGAAGGCAAAATCCAGGTTGTGAACGGCATTGCCCGCGTCACTGAATAACAGGCTTTTATTTATTATTCAGGGAACCTTTCCGAAGATTCCCTGTGATAAATAACCCCTGCATCACCTTAAAGGCAGTCTTATTGTTTCCTCTGCCGCAAGCGGAGAAAACAATGTCCTTCACCATCTTAAAAAAGGAGAATCACCAATGATTGATCTTGCAAAAGCACTGAGCGAAAATTCCTATCCCGGACGTGGTATTGTCATCGGCCGGAGCGAAGACGGCAAAAAAGCTGTTGTCGGATATTTCATCATGGGACGGAGCGAGAACTCCCGTAACCGTGTCTTTGTCGAAGAACCGGACGGAATCCGCACCGAAGCATTTGACCCGTCGAAGATGGTTGACCCGAGCCTGATTATCTATCATCCTGTCCGCAAGGTTGGTGATACACTGGTTGTCACCAATGGCGACCAGACCGATACCGTCGCTGATTACCTGCGTCAGGGCAAGACCTTTGAAGACGCACTGCGTACCCGTACTTTCGAGCCGGACGGCCCCAACTGGACACCTCGTATCAGCGGCATGGTCGAGAAAAACGGCAACTACCGTCTGTCCATCCTCAAGAGTGCAAACGGTGACGAGTCCAGCACCCGCCGTTACTTCTTTGAATACTCTGACCCGCGTCCCGGCGTTGTCCACTTCATCCACACCTATGCGCACGACGGCAACCCGATTCCCTCTTTCATGGGCGAACCGGAAGAAGCAAAGATCACCGGCTGCATCAACTGCTTCACCAAGCTTTTGTGGGACAACCTGAACGCTGATAATAAAGTTTCGCTGTATACCGCCTTCATCGACCTGGAAACCGGCGAGATGGAGACACGGATTCTGAATAAAAACCAGTAATTTGTGAGAAAGGACAGGTATTACCGATGAATGAATTTGCGCTGAAATATGGATGCAACCCCAACCAGAAACCTTCCCGTGTTTATATGGAAAACGGCAGTGATCTGCCGGTCGAAATCCTCTGCGGACGTCCCGGATATATCAACTTCCTGGATGCTTTCAACTCCTGGCAGCTGGTCAAGGAACTGAAAGAAAACACCGGTCTTCCGGCTGCTGCTTCCTTCAAGCACGTTTCTCCGGCTGGTGCAGCACTGGCACTGCCGCTTGACGAGACACTCAAAAAGATCTACTTTGTTGACGATATGGGCGAGCTGTCTCCTATCGCATGTGCATATGCGCGTGCAAGAGGTGCCGACAGAATGTCTTCCTATGGCGACTGGATTGCACTGTCTGACGTATGCGACGAATCCTGCGCGAAACTGATTCACCGTGAAGTTTCCGACGGTATCATCGCTCCCGGATACACTCCTGAAGCACTGGAAATCCTGCGCAGCAAGAAAAAAGGCAACTACAACATTATCCAGATCGACCCGAACTACCGTCCCGACCCCATCGAACGCAAACAGGTATTCGGCGTAACCTTCGAGCAGGGCAGAAACGAGTTCAAGATCGATGCTGACCTCCTGAACAACATCGTCACCGAGAACAAGAACCTTCCTGATGAGGCAAAACGTGACCTGATCGTCGCACTGATTACCCTGAAATACACCCAGTCCAACTCGGTCTGCTACGTCAAGGACGGACAGGCAATCGGCGTCGGTGCCGGTCAGCAGTCGCGCGTCCACTGCACCAGACTGGCTGGCAACAAGGCTGACAACTGGTATCTGCGTCAGAACCCGAAGGTTCTTGCACTGCCCTTCAAGAAAGGCATCCGCAGAGCTGACCGTGACAATACGATTGATGTTTATATTTCGGACGATTATATGGATGTACTGGCAGACGGCACCTGGGAGAACTTCTTTGAAGTCAAACCCGAGCCGCTGACCCGTGAGGAAAAACGTGCATGGCTGGATACTCTGAGCGGCGTTTCGCTTGGTTCGGATGCATTCTTCCCGTTCGGCGACAATATCGAACGTGCGCATAAATCCGGCGTTGAGTATATTGCACAGCCCGGTGGTTCGATTCGTGACGATAACGTAATCGATACCTGCAATAAATACGGTATCGCCATGGCCTTCACCGGCATGCGCCTCTTCCACCATTGATTTTCACCCAGCTACCGAAGCGGAATGCTTCCGCTGCCAGTTCGCGATGATCGGCGGCGTTCCGACCGCCTCGGTCGTGATAGAAACAGCCTGAGCGAACGCGCCGGGTAGATTGTGCGACATTTGAACGGCTTTCGTAGGAGCAATATTTGCCCCACTACCCGGTGATTCACGCGAGCGCAGAGCGAGTGCCAATGTTACGCACTCAGTGGGGTCGATAATGATATAAAAGTTTAGGTCAAGCCTTTTCAAAGGCTTGCGGGGTCCACGGTTCGCAAGCGAACCAGACAGTTTTCCTTTGGAAAACTGTGCGGGCACAGTTTGCTTGCAAACTGTATGGTTCCCTTTGGGAACCATGAGCCCCTGGTCGCTCCATCGCAATGGAGCGAAATCTTTTATCC
>DVLW01000133.1 GCA_018715285.1 Candidatus Faecivivens stercoripullorum
GCAGAAGGCTTTGAAAATAAAGCCTTCTGCCTTTTATTGGTTGAGGGAATTTGGTTTTTCCCTTGACGCGATGGGCAAAACGTGTTAGTATAAAGATGGACAGTGCACGAGCACACTTACTATACTTTGAAAGGAGGCAGTATCATATGCCGGTAACAGTCAAACAGATTGCAGAGCTTGCCGGAGTATCCCGCGGTACCGTAGACCGCGCACTCAATGGAAGAGGTAATGTCCGCCCGGAGATCGAAAAAAAGATCCTCGCGATTGCCCAGGAGATGGGATATACTCCCAACCGGGCTGGTAAGGCACTTGCCTATCAACGGAAAAACCTTTCATTTGGCATGATTGCAAACGCCGAAGGAAACGAGTTTTTTGATGAAGTATTGCGCGGCGCCCGGACGGCAATCGATGAATATGCTGATTTTGGTATCTCTCTGCAGATTGCAGGTGGCCGCCGGTATGATGTTGACCAGCAGCTCAGCCAGCTTGAGCAGATGCGCTCCGCTGGTGTATCCGGCATTGCCATCAGCCCGATCAACCTGCCACAGATTGAACAGAAAATCAACGAGCTGATTGAACAGGGCATCCGGATTTTGACTGTCAACTCAGATATTGAAAACACCAGACGGTTATGCTACGTCGGATGCAACTATTACCAGTCAGGTGTAACAGCAGGTGGTATGCTCCGGCTGATGCGGCCGCAGGGTGTACGGGCAGGCATTATAACCGGTTCTGTGCGGATGCTGGGCCATAACCATCGAATGAAGGGCTTTTCGGACGTCCTCAAATCCATGCCCGATTCTACAGTTGTCGATATCTGTGAAAGCCTGGACGAGGCAGAAATCGCCTATCAGGTCACACGGGATATGCTCACCAGCCATCCTGAAATCAATACTCTGTACTTTGCGGCTGCCGGTGCAGTCGGTGGTATGCAGGCCGCGGTCGATCTTGGGCTGAATCAGCTCACGGTTATTTCCTGCGATGATACTGAGGAAATCCGTGAACTGGTGCAGAAAGGACTGATTCAGGCAACTGTCTGTCAGGAACCTTTCCGTCAGGGATACCGGGCAATGCAGATTTTGTTTGACTCGATTGTCAATAATATTTCTCCAGCAGAAGAATTTTGTTATATGGATAATATTATCCGAATCCGTGAAAATCTCTGAACCCCCAAAGGAGGAACCATCATGAAAGCTTATATTGGCATTGACCTGGGTACTTCGGGTACCAAAACCGTCCTGTTTGACAGAGACGGAAATGCTCTGGCATCTGCTACCATCGAATATCCTCTCTACCAGCCTCAGAACGGCTACGCTGAACAGGACCCGGATGACTGGTGGAACGCTGCTGCCGGAACCATTAAAATCGTTCTGGAAAAAAGCGGCGTCGCTCCGGCAGATGTAAAGGGTATCGGTATCTCTGGTCAGATGCACGGTCTGGTTATGCTGGATAAGGATGGCAAGGTCATTCGCCGCTCGATCATCTGGTGCGACCAGCGTACTGCAAAAGAATGTGAGGAAATTACCCGTAAGGTAGGCGCTGAACGTCTGATTGAGATCACCGCAAACCCGGCACTGACCGGTTTTACCGCCTCCAAGATTCTCTGGGTACGCAACAATGAACCGGAAAATTACGCACGCTGTGCAAAAATCCTTCTGCCCAAGGACTATGTCCGCTATAAACTGACCGGCGAGTTTGCAACCGAAGTTTCTGACGCTTCGGGTATGCAGCTGCTGGATATTCCGAACCGCTGCTGGTCGGATGAAGTCCTTGAAAAGCTGGATATTGATAAAAACCTGCTGGGCAAGGTATATGAATCCCCTGATATCACTGGCTATGTGACTGAAGAGGCAGCTGCCCTGACTGGTCTGGCAGCTGGTACGCCGGTTGTCGGCGGTGCTGGCGACAACGCCGCAGCAGCTGTTGGAACCGGTGTCGTCGAAGACGGAAAAGCCTTTACAACCATCGGTACTTCGGGTGTCGTATTTGCCCATTCTTCGACCGTTTCGATTGACCCCAAGGGAAGAGTACATACCTTCTGCTGTGCAGTTCCCGGACAGTGGCATATTATGGGTGTTACCCAGGGTGCAGGACTTTCTCTGAAATGGTTCCGCGACAATTTCTGCGGAGCAGAAAAAGAAACTGCCGCACTGATGGGTGTTGACCCCTATTTCCTGATGGACCAGGAAGCAGAAAAGGTTCCGGTCGGCGCAAACCGGCTGATCTACCTGCCTTATCTGATGGGCGAACGTACTCCTCACCTCGATCCTGACTGCCGTGGTGTATTCTTCGGCCTGTCTGCAATCCATACCAAACGGGATATGCTGCGTGCCGTTCTGGAAGGCGTCGCCTACTCGCTCAACGACTGCAAGAACATTATCGGCGGTATGGGCGTACCGGTCAACGATATGATGGCCTGCGGCGGCGGCGGAACCTCCAAGATCTGGCGTCAGATGCTGGCTGACCTGTACGGCTGCGAAGTAAAAACTGCTGCCAACCGGGAAGGTCCGGCACTGGGTGTTGCAATCCTGGCTATGGTCGGTACCGGTGAATACGCTTCGGTTCCCGAAGCATGCCGGGCAATTATCAAGGCTGATAAAGTTCAGGCACCGATTGCTGAAAACAGCGAAAAATATGCTCCTTTCTATAAGCTGTACACCGAACTGTATCCGGCACTGAAAGAAAGCTATTCCAAACTGGCTAACCTGTAAAACTGACTGATTTCCTCTCTCTTACTGCGCACCGGCTGAGCTGGTGCGCAGTTTTTTACTGTTGCGGATTCCCTTTTTTATTATAAAATTACTCTTATTTTTTCTTGCAAATCAGCGGAATTTTTTGTTATAATGTTGAATAGAAAACCTACTGTAACAAAGGAGTGGTCATTATTATGCCGATCAACTATCAAATCGATCTGAACAAGCCTGCCAGACCTTATCCTCATTATTGGGAACTTTGCGTCGGAAGCTGCCACGCTACCACCATTTTGCGTGAAGATGTCCGTCAGCAAATCCGCAATGCTCATCGTGACTGTGGATTCAAATATCTGCGGTTCCATGGGCTGTTTGACGATGATATGAGCGTTGTCATCAAGCCGATGATGCCTTGGGGCGAAATTGAAATTTCTTTCTTTAATATCGACAATATTTTTGATTTCCTTTTGGATACCGGTATGAAACCCTTTGTTGAGCTGGGATTCATGCCCGAAGCCTTTGCAAGCGGAACCCAGACCTGTTTCCATTACAAGGGCAACGTTACTCCTCCTGCCGACTACAACCAGTGGGGTGACTTTATCCGCCAGTTTGGAGAACACCTGATTGCCAGATACGGACGTAAAGAAGTATCCCAGTGGTTCTTTG
>DVLW01000134.1 GCA_018715285.1 Candidatus Faecivivens stercoripullorum
ATGGGCGGTATTATCGAGGATATTCTCGGCAAGGAAGCGATTGCACGCAATCAGGAGAGTGAAGTCAACAGTCTGATGCTGGCGTTTGCTACCCGAATGGATGATATCGTTCGGCATCCGGTTGTGACACAGGCTATCGAGGAAAGTTACACCGCAGTTGACCTGTGCGGCTATAACTATATGGACGCACGCTATCGTGAAGACCACAAGCGGTATCCTCACCGGGTAATCGTCGGTTCTGAGACAAATGCACTGCGGATTGCCGATAACTGGGCGCTGATTCTTGATTGTCCGCATGTCATCGGTGATTTCTGCTGGACAGCGATGGATTATATCGGCGAATCGGCACCGGGTCAGTTTGCAGCGACCTGTGGTGATCTTGACCTGACCGGTAAACGCAAAGCCAAGAGCTATTACCGTGAAACTGTCTGGGGATTGAGAGATACACCGGCGATTCTGGTTGGTCGGCCTGAAAAGTTCGGTAAACCGGAAAACCTCGGAAACTGGGGATGGACCGACGCGATTCCATCCTGGACGCTGCATGGAAGTGAAGGAAAGATGGTTCAGGTCAGTGTCTATGCCGACGCGGACGAAATCGAGCTGTATCTGAATGGTCAGTCGTTGGAACGCAAACCGATTGGACATCCTCAGCAGTATATCGCGCAGTTTGATGTAGCCTACCAGCCGGGAGAACTGACGGCGGTTGCTTACCGGGATGGTAAAGAATATTTACGTGCAAGCCTTGTAACTGCCGGACAGGCTGCAAAACTGACCATCCAACCCGAACCGATGGAAAAAGGTGACCGTATCGCGTTTGTCCCGATTCAGATTGCGGATAAAGACGGCAATCTCGTCACCTGTCAGGATAGGCCGGTTACCCTTACTGTGGAAGGTGGACAGTGCCTGGGATTTGGCAGCGCGGATACTGCCAGCAGTGAAAACTTCTATGACATGACCAGAACGAGTTTTGACGGACAGCTGCTTGCTATCATCCGCCGGGAGGATGGCCATCCGGTCAGACTGACCGTGTCGGCGGAAGGACTGGAAAGCGCAGCTGTGGAAATCTGAACCGGTTTCAAAAAGGAGGGTATTTCCGTATGAAGCGATATATTCTCTGGTTGGTACTTGCAGCCGTCTGGTTGGCTGTAGCGGTACTCAATCTGTATAGCCAGCGGTCGGGAACAGTGATCGGCTTCAATATCTTTGCGGCGGTAGTGTTTGCGGCAGTTGGTACAGGGCAATGGATTGTGGTCAGGAAATATGACGCATCCACCAAATGGCTGCGGCGGATAGAACTTGCTGCACTGGTAGTCGTGGTTTTGGTACTGATTGCAGTTTTGCTGATGAGCTAATGAAGGAAAAAACGGCCGGAAGGTGGGATTTCTGCCCACTTTCCGGCCGTTTTTGAGTATATAGTTTATTCCGATTGAGTTTCTTCCAGATTTCGTTCCATTTCTCCGAGATGATAGCAGAGAATCGACAGCGAATCACCCAGATGAACATTTTCCACGACGATTCCTTTATAGTCCAGCGCAAGGTCATAATGGGAGAAGTTCCAGAATCCTTTGATTCCCATTCCAACCAGTTCCCGTGCCAGTTTCATTGCCGCTTCTTTGGGGATGCACAGGATGGCAACCGTCGGACAGCTGCGGGAACAGAAGTCATAAAGTGCCTGAATATTCTGAACCGGTACTCCTGCAATTTCCCGTCCGATCAGTTCCGGATTGGCGTCAAAAATTCCGACCAGTTCAAATCCGCGGGAGGTAAAATCCATGTGCTGTGCAATAGCTCTTCCGAGGTTGCCCGCACCGATCAGGATAGCTTTGCGGTGTTTGCCAAGTCCTAAAATTCGTCCAACCTCTTCATGCAGTGAGCGGACGTTGTATCCATAGCCCTGTTGGCCAAATCCGCCAAAGCAGTTAAGGTCCTGCCGAATCTGGGAAGCGGTCAGGCCCATTCTTCGCGCGAGGTCACCTGAGGAAATCCGTTCAACGCCTGCATCCGCAAGCTCACGCAGAAAGCGGTAATATCTTGGCAGTCTTCGGATGACGGACGCAGAAACGTTGCTTTTGGCCATGGAAAAAACCCCCTGAAAATCAAATACAATATTAAATAGCTGGATATGCAAACATATTTACGTTATTATTTTATCATCCTGTCTGTTAAATGTCAATTTTATTCGTTGAATTTATTATAATTTAACCGGTTCTATATAAAAAACAGCCGCAGCGAAGGATAATTCGCCGCGGCCATCTATATAAAATATTCTTTATTACAACAATACAGCCAGCTTGTTTGCAACGACTGTCAGGAATTCAGCGGTGCCGACCTTGACCTTGTTTTCCAGCTGAGAAGAGACATACAGGTCACCGGTCATAACGCCGTCTTCGATGGTATCGATGGTTGCTTTTTCCATCAGGTTAGCAAACCGTACCAGTTCGGGCAGTTTATCCAGCTCACCGCGTTTACGCAGTGCACCAGACCATGCAAAGATGGTTGCGACCGAGTTGGTGGAAGTAGGTTCACCCTTGAGGTATTTGTAGTAATGGCGCTGAACGGTGCCGTGAGCAGCCTCATATTCATAAACACCATCAGGAGATACCAGTACCGAGGTCATCATTGCCAGCGAACCATACGCCGTTGCAACCATGTCCGACATAACGTCGCCATCGTAGTTCTTGCATGCCCAGATGTAACCGCCTTCCGAACGGATGACACGTGCAACCGCATCGTCAATCAGGGTATAGAAATACTCAATTCCGGCGGCCTTGAACTTATCGGCGTATTCTTTTTCGTAGATTTCCGCAAAGATATCCTTGAAATGGTGGTCGTAAGTCTTGGAGATGGTATCCTTGGTTGCGAACCATACGTCCTGATGGGTGTCCAGTCCATAACTCAGGCAGGCACGTGCAAAGGATTCAATCGAGGAATCGACGTTGTGGATGCCCTGAACAATACCGGCGCTGTCCTTGAAGTCAAAGACGGTGGTACGGGTTTCAGTGCCGTCAGGAGCAGTTACGACCATCTCAGCGCGGCTTCCCTGGGGAACACGCAGTTCTGCATTCTTGTAAATGTCGCCGTAAGCGTGTCTTGCAATGGTGATCGGCTTTTTCCAGCTGGGGATGTAGGGGACCAGACCTTTGACCATAATCGGTGCACGGAAGACAGTACCGTCCAGCATGGCACGAATGGTTGCGTTCGGGGATTTCCACATCTCCTTGAGGTTATATTCTTCCATACGGGCAGCGTTCGGCGTGATGGTAGCACACTTGACAGCAACGCCATACTTTTTGGTTGCAATGGCAGAGTCGATGGTAACCTGGTCATTGGTTTCATTACGATATTCCAGACCGAGGTCATAATATTCGGTTTTCAGGTCAACGAACGGGAGAATCAGTTTTTCCTTGATGAGTTTCCAGATGACTCTGGTCATCTCATCTCCGTCCATTTCAACCAGCGGTGTTTTCATCTGAATTTTTGCCATAATCGTCAATCCCTTCTTCTTTAATTGCAGGGTGCATCCGGTATATCTTTTTACCGCACCCGTCTGCCGGAATATTGCAGCAGACGGGTGTATTCAGTTTACTCAATCAGTCTTTGCCGTAACCAGCTGCGTAATAGTTCATCAGGCAGCCTTCCAGGATGATGGTCTTTTCATCATCGGTCAGGCCATTGACATGCAGCGTGATATCTTTTACACTGCCGTCAGCCTTGACCATTTTACCGGTCATCGTTTCGACGCCATCACGGATTGCATCGCGGATTCCTTCGACATAGAGGAAATCGCCGCTTTCATATTCAAACGGCTCCGATTCGTCAATCGTGAACGGAACGATACCCCAGTTGATGCAGTTGGAACGATAACGCTTGGTCGCATAGCTGTAGGCGATGTTGGCGCCGCCGCCCAGAACACGCTGGCAGGATGCGGCCTGTTCTCTTGCGCTTCCGTCGCCAGGACGGCAGGCAAATACACCCGAACCATAGCTGGTATTCTGCAAGACCGTCGTATCCAGTCCCAGTGCGCCCATAACCATTTTCAGGTTGTCGGCAATCTTACCTTCTTTGATTGCGGCAGCATCAGCCTGTACAGCTTTGGAACGCGGCACATAATCGGGAACACGACGGGAGAGTGCAAACTCGGAGAGCTTGAGCGGGTTGGAACGATAAGAGGAGGTTTCACCCGAAGGAATCAGCTCGTCGGTTGTGGTGACAGGGTCTTTGATAACCGCGGCAAGCTGAATCAGCAGGTTATCCTGTAATTTATCAAACTTCGGCCAGTCGGTGATGTTCGGACCCAGACGAAGCTCAGCAGACGGGTCAGCCTTTCCGAAGCCGTAGTAGCAGCGTTTTGTGTAGATTTCGCGGTCGTAGTTGTAGGGCAGATCGGGTACTTCATAATCGACATCTGCTGCACTGGTCAGAATACCGCCGTTTGCAGCCGTTGCCGCAATCGAACGTGCGTCCATCAGTGCAACTGCCGACAACTGACCCTGACCCGGCTTGGAGCCTTCACGGTTGGGGAAGTTACGGGTAGTATGACGGATAGACAGACCGTTATTGGAAGGAACGTCGCCTGCACCGAAGCAGGGACCGCAGAATGCAGTCTTCATGATGCATCCAGCTTCCAGCAGGTCAGCTGCAACGCCGTTTCTGGTAACAGCCATGCTGACCGGAACCGAAGCAGGGTAGACGTTGAGTGCGAAATAGCCGTTGCCGGTCGATTTGCCTTCGAGGATAGCAGCTGCTTCGACGAGGTTTTCGTACAGACCGCCTGCACATCCGGCGATAACACCCTGGTCAACCATAATCTTGCCGTCAACAATCTTGTCAGTCAGATGAAGAGCAACCTTGTCGCCGAATTTTTCTTTAGCTTCTGCTTCGACAGCTGCCAGAATCTCGTAGGGATTTTCCTGCAGCTCGCGGATGGTGTAAGCGTTGGACGGATGGAACGGCAGAGCGATCATCGGCTCAACGGTCGACAGGTCAATCTCGATCATCCGGTCATAGTAAGCGACTTCACCCGGCATCAGCTGGCGGTAACGTTCGGGATGTCCGTGCAGCTGATAGAACTGACGGGTGGTTTCATCTGTCTGCCAGATAGATGACAGGCAGGCAGTTTCAGTGGTCATAACATCGATGCCCAGACGGAAGTCATTGGAGAGGTTTGCAACACCCGGTCCGACAAACTCAAGAATCCGGTTGGTAACAAATCCCTGTTTGAATACAGCGCCGCACAGTGCGATTGCGACGTCATGCGGGCCGACGCCGTGACGCGGTTTGCCGGTCAGGTAGACCAGCACCACTTCGGGAGAGTCAATATCGTATGTATTGGACAGCAGCTGCTTGACCAGCTCGGGACCGCCTTCACCTACGCCCATGTTGCCGATTGCACCGTAACGGGTATGGGAGTCGGAACCGAGGATCATATTACCACAGGCAGCCATCTCTTCACGTGCATACTGATGGATAACCGACTGGTTGACCGGGACATAAATACCGCCGTATTTTTTAGCCGCCGAAAGACCGAAAACATGGTCGTCCTCATTGATGGTACCGCCGACCGCACACAGTGAGTTATGGCAGTTGGTCATTGCGTAGGGAATGGGGAACTCTTTGAGTCCGCTGGCTCTGGCCGTCTGGATAATGCCGACATAGGTGATATCGTGAGACATCAGCGCGTCGAATTTCAGCCGCATTTTTTTGCCGCCTGCGCGGTCATGCGCACGCATGATCTGGTAAGCAATAGTATGTTCCCGTGCCATATCAGGGGAGAGCGGAGAAGAGACGGTCGAAGTGTATTCATCTGCCGAGATGACTTTTTCACCCTGGAGCAGATAAACGCCGTGTGGGGTCAGTTTTATCATGTAAAGGACACCTCCGATTTTGAGCCGGGCGGATGGATTTCCAGCCACCCGACTGTGGTTTTCCGCAGCTTTTCATACAGCTGTGAAGCGGTCAATTATACTTTCAGGTCAGCGGTTTCACCGAGCAGATCGCTGTTTGCTTCCAGAATCGGTTTGACGAGGTTACCGAGGAACTCGTCCACCTGCTGAGGTGCGCGGCCGACGAAGTTAATCGGCTGCATTTCAGCGAGGATTTCCTCTTTGGTAAGACCGAAGGACGGGTCAGCACAGACGCGGTCAATCAGGTCATTTTCGCCGCCTTCTTCTTTGACAACTCTAGCGGCAGCCTGAGAGTGAACACGCAGTTTTTCATGCAGCTGCTGACGGTCGCCGCCTTTTTTAACAGCCTGCATCATGATGTTTTCGGTTGCCATGAAGGGCAGTTCTTTCATAACGCGAGCGGTGATAACCTTCGGGTATACAACCAGATCAGCGGTGACGTTAAGCATGATATCAAGGATACCGTCAACTGCAAGGAAGCCTTCTGCAACGGCAATACGTTTGTTTGCAGAGTCGTCCAGCGTACGCTCAAACCACTGGGTAGCAGTAGTGAATGCCGGGTTCATCATATCGACGATGACGTATCTTGCCAGCGAGCAGATTCTTTCACTGCGCATCGGGTTGCGTTTATAGGGCATAGCAGAGGAACCGATCTGGTTCTTCTCGAAAGGTTCTTCCATCTCCTTGAAGTTCTGCAACAGACGCAGGTCGGTTGCAAACTTGGAAGCGGACTCAGCGACACCTGCCAGAGTTGCGAGGATAGCAGCATCGATCTTTCTGGAATAGGTCTGGCCGGAAACCGGAACTACGCCGTCAAATCCCATTTCTGCGCAGATGATCTCGTCCATCTTTTTGATCTTTTCGGTATCGCCTTCAAACAGTTCCATAAACGAAGCCTGGGTACCGGTTGTGCCCTTGGAGCCGAGGAGCTTCAGGTTTTTAATCCGGTAGTCGATCTCGTCCAGATCGTACAGCAGCTCATTCATCCACAAGGTAGCGCGTTTGCCGACGGTGGTCAGCTGAGCGGGCTGAAGATGGGTATAAGCAAGGCAGGGAAGCGATTTATACTGATCTGCAAATTTTGCGAGGTTGTTCAGAACATTGATAATCTTTCTTCTGACCACCTGCAAAGCGTCACGCATGATGACAACGTCGGTATTATCGCCGACATAGCAGGAGGTAGCGCCCAGATGGATGATACCCTTTGCATTCGGGCACTGGAGGCCGTAAGCGTAAACGTGGCTCATAACGTCATGACGGACGAGTTTTTCACGTGCTTCGGCTTCTTCGTAATTGATATCGTCCTTATGGGCGATCAGTTCGTCGATCTGTTCCTGGGTAATCGGCAGCCCCAGCTGGTGCTCAGCTTTTGCCAGAGCAATCCACAAAAGACGCCAGGTTTTGAATTTCTTATCCTGGGAGAAAAGGTACTGCATTTCCTTGGACGCATAACGTGCGCCGAAGGGGCTTTCGTAAGTATTCCGCATAAACGTTTTCCTTTCTGTCGCCGCGGGGCGGTTTTCATCGGCATCCTTATCAATAAAAAAGGCGGATGTTTCTTTATATTTTATCACATTTTTCCTTATAATGCAATCATTTGAACCGGTTGCTAATGTCAGATTCTGTGAATTTTCATACACCGTGAATTTGTATAATTTCTGAGAGGTAAAAACTGCTTTTTACCTCTCAGGGTATATCAAAAAATCTCCCCGCCAAGGCTGCGTGGACTGTTCCCAGATGAATAGACAGAGAAAAAAGGAACCTATCGTAGAATAGAGAAGGATTAGGCGGCCTTGCTCCGGATTTCAAAAGGAGTGAGGCCGTTTTTCAAATCAATACGCTCAAAATTGTAGA
>DVLW01000135.1 GCA_018715285.1 Candidatus Faecivivens stercoripullorum
CTATCTGACGATTTGTATTTGCCGTCCTTAGATCAGGAGAGCCCGAGAAACCTATCAAGGGGGTCTCGGTTGGGAAAGCTCTGCTCGATGCAGGGCTTTCCCAAAATTGCGAGGACAGCACTTCCGATTACGCAGTCTGTGGAACTACGTGGGCCGGCACGGCACTGACAAATTTTCGACCTGTTCCCCTCTTCAACTGTCCGGTGGACAGTTGGAGACGGTAACCACTACCGTAACCACTGAGGACAGTATCACACCAGAACAATCCAATGGACAGTCGTACGACGGCGGAATGCTTCCGCTGCCCTGATGCCAAAGTTCATTCACGCTCCCAATGCTCAGCAACCCAAGGTCACTTCCCCGCTCCAATATTAAGATTCTGTTCACCCGCTGCCCGTCTGTTTGACCGACGCGGCAGAATACTTCCGATACCAGTTTAACACGGTGTCCGGCAAAATAAGGTCACTTTCGTGCCGATACAAAATCTGCAAGACTGGTATGCCGAATATATTCACATCTAAATCACCCGGCAATTTACTGCCGGTACACAAACCTAATGGTCATATCCATTTCCTGCCATTCATTTACCATTTACCTTTCACAATTCACTCAAAAATCGTCGTGTCGCCCACCAACTGGGGCGTGACTAAACCGCCGGAAACGGACAGTGCAACGTTGGGGACGTTGATAAACGTTTGCACCATCTGCCGGCGGTTCACGATTTACAATTCACAGCTTACAAATTCCGGCGCTGCAGTAAAATTGCGGCGCCGGTTTTGCTGTATTATGACGATATTTTAAAGGAACTTGAGTCAAATGTAAAAACATTTACAGGAAAATTGACGAACTTTTACAAAAGTGGTACAATAAATATGATATAGATTACCCTCTTATTATAGAAAGGAAGTATTACAATGGCGCAATCCAGCGAACAGCAAAAGATTCAGCTATTTGAGCAAACCCCTGTCCCCAAAGCCGTCATGACCCTTGCAGTACCGACGATTCTCAGTTCACTTGTCATGGTGTTATATAACCTTGCAGACACCTACTTTGTCGGGATGCTGAACGACCCTATCCAGAACGCAGGCGTAACACTGGCGGCACCGCTGCTGCTGGCGTTCAACGCAGTCAATAACCTGTTCGGTGTCGGCAGCTCGAGTATGATGAGCCGTGCGCTGGGACGAAAGGACTATGAGATGGTACGGAGAGGGTCGGCGTTTGGTTTTTACTGTGCGCTGGCCTTTTCCATCGCGTTTTCGATTGGATACACGGTATTCAGCGGCCCGATGCTGACGCTGCTGGGCGCGACCGAGGAAACTACGGCCGCAACAGCCGGATACTTATTCTGGACCGTCAGCCTTGGAGCGGCACCAGCGATTCTGAACGTCGTTATGGCGTATCTTGTCCGCTCAGAAGGTGCGGCACTGCACGCGAGTATCGGAACGATGAGCGGATGTATTCTGAACATGGTACTGGACCCGTTCTTCGTTCTGCCATGGGGACTGAACATGGGCGCAGCGGGTGCTGGACTGGCGACGTTTATTTCCAACTGCGTTGCATGCCTGTACTTTTTCGTCCTGCTGTTTGTCAAGCGCGGGAATACCTTTGTCAGCGTCAACCCCAGAAAATTCCGGTTTGACCGTCAGATTGCACTTGAAGTATTCCGTGTCGGTATCCCGGCGTCGATACAGAACCTGCTGAACGTCACCGGTATGACGATTCTGAACAACTTTACCGCTTCGTATGGTTCCGATGCGGTCGCCGCGATGGGTATTGCCCAGAAGCTTAACCAGATTCCGATGCAGATTGCACTGGGCATGTCACAGGGTGTCATGCCGCTGTACAGTTACACCTATGCAAGCCAGAATTATACCCGTATGCGCAAGTCGGTACTGTTTACAATACGAATCAGCCTGTCATTTGCGCTGGCGGTATCGGTAGGATACTTTATTTTTTCCGAGCAGCTGGTGCGGTTGTTTATGGACAATCCGGACATTGTCGCATATGGAAGCCGTTTCCTGCATGGAATGTGCCTTGGAATCGTATTTTTGTCGACCGACTTTACAGCGGTCGGTATCTTCCAGGCGACTGGTCAGGGCGAAAAGGCGTTTGTCTTTGCAATCCTGCGTAAGATTGTTCTGGAAATCCCGGCGCTGTTTATCCTCAACTGGCTGTTTGGCGTATACGGCCTTGCCTATGCTCAGCTGACCGCGGAAGTTGTACTGGCCGTTGCTGCCGTCATCGTCGTTGTACGGATGTTCCAGAAGCTCGAGCGGCGCAGTGCCTGCGCTCCCTTGATGCCGAAGTGATACCACGCTCCAAGTGCTCAGCAACCCACGGCTTCGACCACGGCCCGGTGTCCGGGCAGACTGTTTGCCGGGATTCATGCACGCCTCCAGTGCTCAGCAACCCAACCCTGTTTCCCCGCTCGGCGGATTAGGATTGTACGTTCCGATTCCCGGCAGTACTTCTTACCTGTTACCTATTATTTACGGTAGCTCTGCTTTCACAGGAGTAAAGCCCTGTTTTCCCGAAAAAATCTTGCGCAAGCAAACTTCACGTTTTGCGTCAGCAAAACTCTTCACTTGGCGTAAGCCAAACTTCACTTTCTGCGCCAGCAGAAAACTTCACGATAAAAGGCGGTTCCCAATTCAGGAACCGCCTTTTATTATGGCCTGTTCAGTTTTTTTACTTAACCCAGACGCCAGCCGCATCCACGCGGTAGCCATCAGGAGTAATCGTATCGGTCAGCATTACGCCGTCATTGTCAACGTAGTAATACTCACCTTTCCATTCAATCCAGGAAGATTCAGCCATACAACCATAGCAGCCGACAACTTCTGAATATTACACGCAAAATCGCGTAAAAACTGCTTGCTGGCAAATAGGAAGTATGCTATAATAAAAAGGTATGTGTAAATTCAAAACATTGCGATAGAATATGGAGGAATCAGCATTGGCAAGCCTGCGTGAAGAAATAGAAAAGCGCCGCACATTTGCGATTATTTCCCACCCTGACGCCGGTAAAACGACGTTGACCGAAAAATTCCTGTTATACGGCGGAGCGATTCAGCTCGCCGGAGCAGTTAAAGGCAAGAAGAACGCGCGTGCTGCAACATCCGACTGGATGGAGATTGAGAAGCAGCGCGGAATCTCGGTCACCTCATCTGTCATGCAGTTCAACTTTGAGGGATACTGCATCAACATTCTGGACACGCCCGGACACCAGGACTTTTCGGAGGACACCTACCGTACCCTGATGGCAGCGGACTCAGCGGTCATGGTCATCGACGCGGCAAAAGGCGTCGAAGCGCAGACCAGAAAGCTGTTCAAAGTCTGCGTCATGCGTGACATCCCGATTTTCACCTTTATCAACAAGATGGACCGTGAAGCCCGTGACCCGTTTGATCTGCTGGACGAGATCGAGAAGGAGCTGGGTATTTCGACCTATCCTGTCAACTGGCCGATTGGCTGCGGTAAAGAGTTCAAAGGCGTATACGACCGCCGCAAGAATGAGATCATCCACTTCACCGGTTCCGGCACTGCGAATGGTCAGAAAGACGTCAAAGGTGAAGAAATTGACCTGTCAGACGAGCGTCTGCGGGACGTTATCGGCGATTCGCTGTATGAGAAGCTGAATGAGGATATCGAACTTCTGGACGGTGCCGCCGAGGAATTTGACCTTGAGAAAATCCGTCATGGCAAACTTTCGCCGGTATTTTTCGGTTCAGCGCTGACCAACTTTGGCGTAGAACCTTTCCTGCATGAGTTTTTGCAGATGACCACCTCTCCCCTGCCGCGTGCTTCCAAGTCTGGCACGGTTGACCCGTTTGACGAGCGTTTTTCGGCGTTTGTCTTCAAGATTCAGGCCAATATGAACAAGGCACACCGCGACCGAATCGCATTCATGCGCATCTGCTCCGGACGGTTCGAGAAAGGCATGGAACTCTGCCACGTCCAGCAGAATAACAAGAAAATCAAACTCTCCCAGCCGCAGCAGCTGATGGCACAGGACCGCGAGATTATTGAAGAAGCGTATGCCGGAGACATTATCGGCGTATTTGACCCGGGTATCTTCTCGATTGGCGACACGGTTTGCAGTCCTGGGATGAAGGTCGAGTTTGAAGGCATCCCGACCTTTGCACCGGAGCACTTTGCACGTGTAACCCAGATCGACACGATGGGACGCAAGCAGTTTGTTAAAGGTATCAGCCAGATTGCGCAGGAAGGCGCGATTCAGATTTTCCAGGAGCCGGGACGCGGTATGGAAGAGGTTATTGTCGGCGTTGTCGGCGTACTGCAATTTGAGGTACTGCAATACCGTCTGAAGAACGAATATAATGTAGATATCCGGATGGACGGTCTGCCCTACCAGCTGATTCGCTGGGTTGAAAACGACGAGCCGGACTTTGACGTGACCAAG
This sequence comes from Candidatus Faecivivens stercoripullorum, assembly GCA_018715285.1. Lineage (GTDB taxonomy): Bacteria > Bacillota > Clostridia > Oscillospirales > Ruminococcaceae > Faecivivens > Faecivivens stercoripullorum. The sequence goes on from DVLW01000135.1 coordinate 4,424, forward strand.
CTCTCACTCACCAGCGATACCAAGATTGTCCAGGATTTGAAGGGTCATACCCTGCTGCTGTTCTCGTCCCAGTGGAACATCGGCTGGGCCGAGGAAAAGAACCCCAACCTCAGACTCTCCGACTTCTCCCGCAACTAAGCGGCAGCGGCGGAATGCTTCCGCTGCCCAGTTCGCGATGGTCGCTCCTGCTTGCAACCTGCGGGTTGCTGCGATCCGCTCGATTGTGAATATAACAGCCTTTGCGAACGCGCCGGGTAGCGTGTCGCGCAATTGGGATATTTCTTATACAGAAGCAAATAAATACAGCCGGTTTCCAAACCCACGGAAACCGGCTGTATTTATTTTGAATCAATGTGTCAGAGCGTGGTCGAAGCGTTGGTTTGCCACCTTTTGGAGCGTGGTATCACATTGGCAAACTGGCAGCGGAAGCTTTCCGCCCGCTCAGCTCAGCGGCCAAACTCTACGCTGACCTCACCAGTAGTAAGGGAGATATTCGCCTTATTCGCAGCCGACTGGTCACCAAAACTTGCGTATCCGTCAAAGAATTCTCTGTCGTTCATTTCAATCACGCCGTTTTCACAAGTAACCTCGACCCAGTAATCAGAAGAACGAAGTTCCACATCAATTTCACCGGTCGTACCCTTGAGATTGAGTGTACCGGCAGTTCCTTCAAAATCGATCTGACCGGTTTTCACCTCAGCTTCAGCGGTACCAAAGTTCCCCGAGAAATCAGCCTCACCGGTTGTGCAGTTGACGACCGCATAATCAGCGGATGTTTCCTCAATGCTCACATTGCCGGTTTCGACTTTCAGGTCAATCAGAGCCGTATTCAGCCGCTCGATTTCCACATCACCGACGCTCATGGTTCCCTGAACGGATTCCAGCTTGACATCGGACGGAACAGTGATGATAACTTCGTAATCATCGTGGTACATCCATTCTTCCTGACCACCGCTGACAGTCACAGCGCCGTTATCGTTGGTGACGGTGATCTGATCAGCACCGATACCTCTGGTGGTCACGCCGAAAGCCTTACCGGGGCGAATCTTGACTTCGGCATACTCAACCGCGAGATTGAGTTCGCGGATATCGCCGTTATCCGGGATGACGGCAGCGGAGTTTTCAATCTTTCCTGAACCATCCGCAGAAGGAACGTCAGCGGAATTTTCGATACTTGCAGTACCGTTCTCAGAAGCCGATGAAGATTCGATCTGAACTTCCTCGACCTGCGAAACTTCCGTTACCGGAGAAACCGAATATTTCACCGAATCATGGATATTAAGCAGCCCAAGCTCTCCATCTTCATCCATGCCGATGCTGATATATTTTGAATGGAAGCCGGTTGCGCCCTGTACAACCGTAAATCCAAACAGCCCAAGTCCCGCGATAACCAGCAGCACACCAACCAGCAGGCAAATCTTTTTCTTTTTCGTCATATAAAACATCTCCTTTCAATCGAACTGATTCAAACTCTTAACCGATATTTTTAATTTTACTCCAGGCTTTTTTTGCATTCTTTTTTACCCAGCCCGACAATTTATTCCAACCGCGGCCGAGTGCCGGAAAGCCTTTTTTAAACAGCAGCATAATCAGCGGAATCACGACCAGGAAACCACCCAGCCCGATCATGCCGATCGAGAGCACCATCAGACCATTCAGCGGGTCCTGCGGAATCATCCAGACTGCGACGCCAAGGCTGACCAGACAGGTAACAGCCAGAGCAAACACGACCAGTGCAGCAGCAGCGATCATCATCAAGACTGCAACCACGACACAGATGAGTATCAGCAGCGCAGACACCCAGAACGGAGAAGTAACAATTGCGAGCAGCACCCACGGCAAGATATTACCAGATTTCTGGGACTTTTTATGCGGATGCTGAGCGGAACCGCCATTCTGCCATCCACGCTGGACGACCTTACCTTCACCCGAGAGGATTTTTTCGGCGACAGCGTCAGGCGAACCGAGTTCATCGATTACAGCCTGTTCATTTTCCGGGCCGGCCTCATCAAAATATTCCTCATAAAACTGAACCGCATCTTCTCTTTCCTCCTTAGAGAGCATATGGAGTTTTGCCCGAAGAGCGGCGATAAACTCTAACTTCGTCATAACCTGATTCCATCCTTTCCCCCATCAGTATCAGAGCCGGGTGATGTCACATCATCCCCATTTTGTTCCGGCCGCTCAGCCTGGCAATCTGTATGATTATCCGCTTGCTGGCCAGGCATCTGCCCCATCATCAGCCGGTCAATCCGGTCGCGGAAGGAAATCCATTCCTCCTTATAACCTTCAAACAATTCCAGCCCTTTACCGGTCAATTTATAATACCGGCGGTTACGGCCCATATACGGCTGGTCATACGAGCTGACCGCACCATCTTTCTGGAGGCGGCGCAGGACGGGATAAAGAGTCGATTCTGATATTTCGACCACTTCCCGAATCTGCTGGGTCAGCCGATAGCCGTAAGCGTCGCCGTCAGCGAGGACAGCGAGGACACAGGCGTCCAGCAAAGTCGAGCCAATTTGAAAAGCCATCAGCACACATCCTTTCTATTTATCAGTGCAAAGCGCGTGCTCTGAGGTTCACCCATTGAGCGGAACACCTGAGCCAACGCCGGATAGACGGTACGAATCTGAACCCGCTTTCGTCTGTGCAATATTATTTCTTACACCTATATTATATTTCGTATAATATCATTTGTCAAGAGTATTTTTCAAAAAAGATATTATTTTTTATATAATATCCTTTCCCCATCAGTATACGCATCATCAGTGCAAAAAAAGACCCGCGCACTGGTCGTTCACCCAGCGCACGGGATTTTAAAAGATGGAGATAAAAATAGCAACATTTGGTCACGGACGGAATACCGGCGCAATTACATGCCTGTTATATCAACAGTACAAGTCTGCTTCCCTGTCCTAACTGGTGCACAGAAAGACTATGCACCCAATCCGCGACATTTTCATATCTGCTGACGGTGCGTATCCGCAGCCATCAGCAGCATGATTTGATTTAAATTAGTCTTTTCTTCTGATTCTGCGCACGACGGCAGAAACTGCGAGAGCCAGCACACCAGCAGGCAGAGCAGCAGTTGCAGCGGGCATTTCAGCACCAGTCTGCGGAACGCTTGTCAGAGGCGTTACCTCGTCTTCAATCTCAGCGATGATTTCATCCACGACCTCATCCGGGATAGACGGAGTCAGAGGAGTTTCCTCATCATCGATTACCTCAGTAGGTTCTTCCGGCTCATCGGGATTTTCTACCAGCGGGACATCAGGGTCATCGATATCGACTTCCGGCGGGTCATAATCCGGCAGTTCAGGATACTCGGGATATTCAGGATCAATAACCGGAGGTTCGGGGTCAACAGGCGGATCAACAGGGACAGTTTCCAGAGCACCGTAGACCTTAACAGGTTTTGCCATGCCATCTGCCACATCATAAACGAGGACATTTGTATCCAGGTCAAAATTATGCAGTGTGCCTTCTGCTTCTTCAGGATGTTCGCCTGCCCAGTTGATACCATAATTCGGGATATACCAGTTAATGACATAATCGGTATCATCGATCTTGAGAGAGGTACCATATACCAGATCATGTGCAGTTGCCTTGCCCTCAGAACGGCTGTCATAGTCAGCCCAGACGAGCTTGCCATTATTCATGGTGAAGTTCAGGCTGTGGCCGTTAATGACCTTATCGGTTACGACAATCTTGCCATCGGGATAATTGTACTTAAAATCATAACCCTGTT
>DVLW01000136.1 GCA_018715285.1 Candidatus Faecivivens stercoripullorum
CTGACCCGATCAACCTGGTTGAAGGCGTTACCGATATGACCAAGGAAAACTATCGTGACAAGATCTTCAGCCGTACCAATCCCACCGATATCTGTGTTGTCGGTACCGGTATCATGGACATCCCCGCGATTGTTGAAAAGGTAACCGAGATGGATTACGCTCCGTACATCATTGTCGAGCTGGACTGTTGCTCTCGTGGCACCGAAGAAGAGTACACCACTCCTCTGTCTCCCCTTGCCAGCATCAAGGCAAGCCGGGAATATCTTGAAAAAGTTATCGGCTAAGCCTTTTTGGCTGTCGTAAACGCTGAAAAGGCGCGCTGCATCAAATTCTTGCAGCGCGCCTTTTTTCAAAGCTATTTGGTTAAACATGATATCAGATATGCAGGATGATGGTTGCAAATCCAAAGTAGACCAGCAGAGAGATTGCGTCGACAATCGTTGTGATGAACGGGCTTGCCATAACCGCCGGGTCAAATCCCAGTTTCTTGGCGAGCAGCGGCAATGTACAGCCGACAATCTTTGCACTGCATACCGTGATAATCAGTGTCACGCAGATGGTCAGAGCAACCATCATTTGCAGACGGTCAATCAGCATCAGCTTGACAAAGTTGCAGACCGCCAGCGTGGAGCTGCACAGTACCGCGACCCGGATTTCTTTCCAGATAACCCGGAAAATGTCTCTGAACTGTACTTCTCCCAGCGAAAGACCGCGGATAATCGTTGTGGAAGCCTGTGAACCGCAGTTTCCGCCGGTGTCCATCAGCATCGGGATATAGGCAGTCAGTACAATGTACTTAGACAACTTGTCTTCAAAAGAGGTGATGATGTTTCCGGTAAAGGTTGCCGAAATCATCAGCAGCAAAAGCCACGGAATACGGCGTTTCCACAGGTCAAAGATCGATGTTTTCAGATACGGCTTATCACTGGGCAGGATTGCTGCCATCTTTTCGATATCCTCGGTGTTCTCTTCCTGGATGACGTCTACCGCGTCGTCGATGGTGATGATACCGACCAGACGCTTTTCCGAGTCTACAACCGGAAGGGTCAGAATATCGTATTTCTGGAAGATCTGAGCAATCGTTTCCTGGTCATCGCCTGTCTGGACGGACAACGGGTCCTCGTCCATCAGGTCCTCGACCTTGGCTTCATACGGATGCAGCAGCAGGTCACGGACAGTGACAACGCCTTCCAGTACCCGCCGTTCATCGGTGACATAACAGGTATAGATGGTCTCCATATCGGTTCCGACCCGACGGATCAGATCGAATGCGTCTTTGACCGTCATCGACCGCTTGAGGTCGATCATCTCGGTGGTCATAATGCTGCCGGCGGTATCTTCCTCGTACCGGCACAGACGGTTGATCTCGCTGCGGGTATCAGGATGGCTCAGCTGAAGGATACGTTTGACGACGCTTGCCGGAAGTTCTTCCAGCATATCAACCGTATCGTCCATATACATTTCATCCAGAACCCGGCTCAGTTCCGCGTCTGACAGCAGTGTAATCAGACGCTGCTGGTTATCGGAATCCAGGTATGAAAAAACATCTGCCGCCAGGCTTTTGGGCAGCAGGCGGAAAGTCCGGCACCCCTGTGCGGCGTCCATCTCATCCAGCATCTGAGCAATATCTGCCGGATGTTCATCTTCCAGCAGCATACGGGCTTCGGAAAAACGTTTCTGTTCAATCAGCTGCAAAATCTGCTCTTTTTTTTCCATAAAAAAACCTTCTTTCCGGACACGCCGAAAAGAAGGAACAAGCCTTTAGCTGTTTGTCCTTTTCGCGTGTCGCATTATTCTGTTTTTATCATGACACGATCGACCAGGTAACGCGTCCACACTCTCACTTCCTTAAAGGACAAATTATTATTTGGAATACTCGATTCCAGGAGATATTATACTCTGTTATCGCCCGATTTGCAATCGTTTTTTTGCAATATCATCTGATTTCACACATTTTCTATTGTTTTTACAATATTTCTCGTCCTGACAGCAAAAATGTTACAGAATCTGATGATTTTGTGCAAGTATCTTGTAACTGTCAGGTAAATCAGCTATCATATAAGCAAGATAATTCCCCCAATCCACTATTTTATTTCACAGAAAGGAAGATTTACCATGAGTTTACCCAACAATTTCTACTGGGGCGGTTCTGCATCTTCTTTCCAGGCTGAAGGTGCCTGGGATGAGGGCGGCAAAGGTCTGTCGATCTACGACGTACGTCCGACTGATCCCCGCTTCTCCGACTGGAAAGTCGGCATCGATTTCTACCATCGTTATAAAGAAGATATCGGCTGGCTGAAAAAGATGGGCTGCAACTTTTATCGCTTCTCCATCGCCTGGGCACGTGTTATCCCCAACGGCGACGACGAACCCAATGAGGAAGGATTGCAGTTTTACGATAACGTCATCAATGAGCTGATCGCCAACGGCATCACTCCGATGATCTGCATGTACCACTTTGATACCCCCAACCATCTGGAAAAAGAATATAACGGCTTTGCAAGCCGCTATGTCGTTGACTGCTTTGAACGGTATGCGCGTGTGATTATGACCCGTTACGGCGACCGTGTCAAACACTGGATGACCTTTAACGAACAGAACCTCCATTCTATGGGCCTGATTTACTCCAACGCAGAACGGGTTCCGGAAGGTGTCGACCCGACCAAATTCCTCTATCAGGTTAACCATAATGTTTTCCTGGCTCACTGCAAGGCTGCCAAAGTCCTACGTGAAGTCGCTCCCGATGCACAGATTTGCGGTATGATCGCTGCAACTCCCGCATATCCTGAGACCTGCTGCCCGGATGATGTCAACTTTGCTCTGCGCTGCAACGATTACCTGAACTATTTCCATGCAAGCGTATTTGCAACCGGTAAATATCCTGAATACATGGTCAGATATCTAACCAAGCATGGCTGGATGCCTGATTTTGAAGAGGGCGACGATGAGATCCTGTCCAATACAGTCGATTACCTCGCATTCAGCTACTATCAGAGCCAGACGGTCAAGGCTCAGGACTTCGACCAGCAGCTGCCTCCTGCTGCGGTTGCCGGCAAGGGTGGAATTAAGAATCCTTATGTTCAGTACAATGAATGGGGCTGGGCAAAGGATGCAGTCGGCCTGCGTACCCTGATGCACGAAATGTATTACCGTTTCGGAAAACCGATCTTTATTCTTGAAAACGGCGTCGGCTGCCGCGAAGAACTGCCGGAAGACGGCAGCCTGATTCAGGATGATGAACGTATCGAATACCATAAGAACCATATCATCCAGATGAAAAAGGCTATCGAGGAAGACGGCGTAAACTGCCTTGGATACATCACCTGGGGTCCGATCGATATCCTCTCCAGCCACTGTGAAATGGCTAAACGCTATGGCTTTGTCTTTGTCAACCGTACCGAAAAAGATCTTCGTGACCTGCGCAGAGTTCCTAAAAAGAGCTTCTACTGGGTACAGAAGGTATTCGGCTCCAACGGCGAAGAACTGGATGGTTAATATAATATAACAGCCTGCTTATCGCGGGTTATCAAATACACAGAACTGGAATGGATTTTCTTTCCGGTTCTGTGTTTATTTTTAATCTATTGAACGGAAAGAGGGATTTTATAATGAAAGCAGTTATTACCGACCTGGATAGAACATTGCTGCATACAGATAAAACGCTTTCTTCATATTCCGTCGATATTCTGCAAAAATGCCGTGACAGAGGAATTCCCGTCATGGCCGCTACTGCAAGACCGCTGAGAAGTATTCAGATTTATGACGATATTCTGCATTTTCAGGCTGTTACGACAATGAATGGCGCCAGAATTATTCTTCCCAATAAGATACTGGAAAATGGGATTCCTCATCCAAGCGCAAAACATACGATCTGACCTATATGACCCGGCACCCGACGACGTATGTCTATACGGGGTGGTACGCCAAACTTTATACCTATTACGACAATGCCCTTTGGGGCGATCC
>DVLW01000137.1 GCA_018715285.1 Candidatus Faecivivens stercoripullorum
CGCTGCCGCGCAGGAATGCACGGGCAAGACCGATTCTCTGTTTTTCACCGGCGGAGAGGTTGTCTCCCAGAGCACCTGCACGGGACTGATAACCGTCTGGAAGTGTCAGAATGAAATCATGGACCGATGCCAGTTTGCAGGCGTTTTCAATTTCCTCCATTGTGGCATCCGGTTTGGCAATACGGAGATTGTCTTCGATGGTTTCGTCAAAGAGGTAGGTGTTCTGGCTGACCATGGTCACATTATCCAGCAGGCTGTCGGTGTCAATCCTGTCAATATCAATCCCGTTATAGTCGATTTTTCCGCTGTCTTTCTGCCAGAATCGCAGCAGGAGTTTTAGAAAAGTAGATTTACCGCATCCTGATTCACCTGCAATGCCGATAATTTCTCCCTTTCTGGCCTGCATACAGATATCCTTCAGCACATCAGTCTGTCCGTCGTAGGAAAAAGACAGGCCGGAAACAGACAGGTCTTCAAAGTCGATTGTTTCACCGTTTGTAACCGGTGTCACAGCAGGCTTTTCAGACAGAAGATTCAGTACCCTGTCGCCGCTTGCAAACGTTTGCGTCAGGTTTCCGGGTAAAGCTGAAATCGCAATTACCGGCCCAAAGGAACCAAATACGCCGACTACGCCAATCACCATCCTGCCTACCGAAAGCATGTTTTCAGCCACAAGCACGATACCGCAGATTAGAGCGGCGAGAATAACGATGGAAATGGTCAGTTCGGTTGCAGCGCCTGCTTTGGTAATATCCCGCTTCATCTTCCGGGTTTCGTCAAGAAGGATATCGGAACGGCGGTTGACTTCTTTTCTGCGCATTTCACCGGCGTTATGGAGGACGATGTCTTTGATGCCCTTGATGCTGTCCAGAAAGTATGCGTTAAAGGACGCAAATTCGGCACGGTAGCGGACACCGGAGGCCTTCAGCCGGCCTGAGGAAATGACCGGGATTGCGATGCCGATGAGCAGGTAACCGGCCAGCGCGATCAGTGCAAGATACCAGCTTGATACAAAACCTACCAGAAGAAATACGGCTGCCGATACAATCACCGCAATGCAAATCGGCGAGATGGTATGTGCGTAGAATACCTCAAGCGTCTCGATGTCAGAGGTAATCATGGCAATGATAGAACCTTTCTGCTTGCTTTCCAGCTTGGCCGGACATAGCACACGCAGTGAACCGAATATTTTGTCACGGAGAACCGCCAGCAGCTTAAACGCGATAAAGTGGTTTCCGTACTGTTCCAGAAACCGGAGCAGCCCACGTATGACACCACATCCAATGGTAAGCGTGATAATCAGCCCATAGGAAAGCGGGATATTTTCACCCAGCGCCTTTGCAATGCCGACAGCGCCGAAAAAGGTTACGCCCATTGCGGAAAGAAATCCGAGTGAACCATTTATAACGGCCAGTATCATAATATACACAAGGCTGCCGAGTAATAAAATCAGGCTTGCCATAATTTTTGCGCCGCTTCTGCGGAGCCGTTTTCCCTTTTTCACGATGCGTTCACCTCCGCATAGCCTTCTTCAAGTTGCTTCTGTGCAGTATACAGTCTGGCGTACCCGCCCATTTTCTGCATCAGCTGGTCATGGGTGCCGCTTTCGGCGACTTTACCGGCTTCCATATAGTAGATACGGTCGGATGGAACGACGTTGGCAAGCCGGTGAGAGATGACGATGACGGCCTTTTTCTTTGATAAGGTCCGGATGTTGTTCATAATGATGGTTTCACTCTCAATATCGATGTTGCTCGTTGCTTCATCAAAAATATAGGTATTCTTGTCTGCTATAAGATTGACGGCAAGGGCAAGGCGCTGTTTCTGACCACCGGAAAGGTTGCTTGCATCTTCGCTGATGGTTTTGTCCAGACCACCGTTTTGACGAATAAAATCCGCAAGATTGACGGTCTCCAGGGCAGCGTATATCTCATTTTCTGTTACGCCGCTTTTGGCAAGCAGAAAGTTTGCCCGTACCGTTTCATTGAAAATATAGGTGTTGTAGCTGACAACGGCAATATGGCTGTAATAGCTTTCCCGTGAGAGTGTTTCAAGCGGTTTTCCTCCCACTGTAATGCTGCCGGCCTGTGGTCGAAGTCCACCGGCAAGCAGACCGACTATGGTGGATTTTCCGCATCCGGATTCACCGACTACCGACGTCATGCCTGTTTCTCCAAAGGTCATATTGATTCCTTTCAGGATTTCACGCTTGCCGTCATAGGAAAAGGTAACGTTTTCTACCTTGATTTCCGTACCATCCACTTTTTCCTGCCCCCATACAGGGTCAGGCTGTTCCAGCAGGGAGATAATTTTTCTGCCTGCCGACGCTCCGTTCATCGCAATGTGGAACGACGAACCAAACGCGCGCAGCGGCAGGAAGAAGTCAACGGCAACCAGTATTAGGAAAAGCGCTGCAATCGGAGAAAGCCCACGGTTGACAACGCCCAGGACAGCAACCGAAATCCCGATACCTGCGCCGCCATATGCAACCAAATCCATAATGGTGGTGGAAGCAAGCTGCATGACAAGGACTTTCATCGTAATCTTTCGGAATTCTTCAGCACTTTGGTTCATCTTGACGTGCTGTGCCGCGTCTGCATTGAAAATTTTCAGTTCTCGAAGCCCCTGTACACTGTCAAGAAAACTGTCGCCCATCGAGGTATATTTGCCCCAGTACTTTGCAAATATTTTCTTTGCGTATTTTGACACCGCGATAATCGATACGGGTATCAGCGGCACGCAGGCGAGCAGTACAAGCGCGACACGCCAGTCAATCCATACCGTAATCCCAAACAGAATGACAGGAGCTGTCATTGCATAAAAAAACTGCGGAATGTACGAGGAATAGTAGAGGTCCAGCTGTTCTATGCCTTCCATAGACACCTGCGTTAATCCCGCCATGCTCATACCATCGGTTGAGCGGACACCAAGACGAAGGATTTTGTCATATACTTTCGCACGCAGATCCTTCTTTGCTTTCCTGCCGAGAAGGTCTTTTAAATCACCAACCAGACGGGAAGTGATGTATCTGACGCCAATTCCCACGACTGCACCCAATATGGGAATCAGGAATACTGTCCAGCTGCTGCCGTATGTATTGTAATTCGCGGCCAGATAAATGGCATAGCAGATGGATGCGGTTATGCCGATGTTGGCAAACAGTCCGACAACCATCAGCCCGACAGTATAAAAGATGTATTTTTTGTTGTCTCCGAGCAAGCGGAGTAATTGCTTGTCTATCATGAATCTGTTTTCTCTCTGTCTGTATGAGTTTTTTTCCTATGCCGAAGATGTCCCCGATGAACTGATTAAGTCCCGGATTGAGAAAGCCGGATATACAGTTTCAGACTGATAACAGAAAGGAAAACTGCTATGGCAATTGTCATCAGCGCACTGATTGCCTGGGCTGTCGCTGCCTTTTGCTGTGC
>DVLW01000138.1 GCA_018715285.1 Candidatus Faecivivens stercoripullorum
TGGACGATGAGGATATTGCCTGGGTGGAATCGACCTTCGCTTCGATGACCAAAGAAGAAAAGATCGAGTCCCTTTTCTTCCCCTGCATGAGAGATTACACTGAGGAAGCAATCGACGAACTGCTCGGCACCCTGCATCCCTGCGGCGTTATGTACCGTCCCTGCTCGGCTGAGGAAGCTGTCAATGCTACCAATATGTTCCGCAAAAAATGCAAAATCCCGATGCTGATCGCTGCTAACCTCGAAAAAGGCGGCAACGGTATCGTCCATGAAGGTACCCTGATCGGTGCTCCTCTGGAAATCGCTGCAACCGATAACCTCGAGAACGCTAAGAGACTGGGTATCCTCTGCGCAAGAGAGGGCAAAGCTGTCGGCGCAAACTACGCTTTTGCTCCGATCATTGATATCGACTATAACTTCCGTAACCCCATCACCAATACCCGTACCTTCGGTTCTGACCCTGCCCGTGTCGCTGCATACGGCGCTGCTTACACCGAAGAATGCCAGAAACTGGGCGTCTGCGTTTCTATCAAGCACTTCCCCGGTGACGGCCGTGACGAACGTGACCAGCATCTGGTCAGCTCGATCAACGATATGTCCTGCGAAGACTGGATGGCTACATACGGCAATAACTACAAGGCTTCTATCGAAAAAGGCGCTCTGACCGTCATGGTCGGCCATATCATGCAGCCTGCCTGGACCAAGAAGATCAACCCCGATATCAAAGACGAGGATATCATGCCCGCAACCCTGTCGCCCGAAATGATCGGTCCTGACGGCCTGCTCCGCAAGTACCTCGGCTTCAACGGCGTTATCTGCACCGACGCTACCACAATGGCTGGCTTCACCATCCCGATGGACAGAAGCAAATCTGTTCCCTACTCCATCGCTTGCGGCGCTGATATCTTCCTGTTCAACAAGAACATGGCTGAAGACCTTGAGTACATGAAGAAGGGCGTCGAGGACGGCATCCTGACCATGGAAAGAGTCGATGAAGCTGTCATGCGTGTTCTGGCTCTGAAAGCTGCCCTGAAACTGTACAAACAGACCGAAGACCTCAAGGTCGAAGACGCTCTCAAGGTTCTCGGCTGCGAAGAACACAAACAGTGGGCTAAAGAAGTTGCTGACCAGGCAATCACCCTTGTTAAGGAAGAAAAAGGCGTTCTGCCGCTCGACCCCAAGAACAAGAAGAGAGTCCTGTACTGCCCGATCGAAGCTGAACAGGGCGTCGGTTACTCGGTCAAGGCTGGTGTCTGCGACCACGTTAAACAGATGCTGGAAGCTGAAGGCTTTGAAGTCACCACCTTCGTTCCCGCTAACATGTTCGAAGGCAAGACTCCTCGTCAGGATGAGGTCACCAAGAACTACGACTACATCATCTACCTCGCCAACATGTCGACCAAGTCCAACCAGACTACCGTCCGCATTGAATGGCAGCAGCCGATGGGCGCTAACTGCCCGCATTATGTCAACTCGGTTCCCACCATCTTTATCTCGGTTGAGAACCCCTACCATCTGCTGGACGTTCCGCGCGTCAAGACCTTCATCAACACCTACAACTCCAATGATGACGTTCTGGAAGCACTGATGGACAAACTGATGGGCAGAAGCGAATTCAAGGGCAAGAACCCTGTTGACCCGTTCTGCGGCAAGTGGGATACCAGACTGTAAGCAGTATTCTTCCCTCATACTTTTGATTGAAACAGTTTTCCTCCGCCTGCGGCGGAGGAAAACTGCGGAAAACAAAGCAAGCGGGATACCAGACTGTAATCCATTTGTGAATCAGCCGGATTTTACCGGTTATACAAAGAGCCTGCAACGAAAATTGCAGGCTCTTTTGCATTTGTTCACTTACTAACTATAAAATTGTGAAAAACAAGCATTGATTTGTCTTTCAAAAAGTTATAAAATTTAGATAAAAACACGAAAGAGTACTTTGTTCTTTCTGCTGAGGGAAAATGTGAACTGATGGGTGAATTTCCCGGTTCTGCATATTTTTTATTATCAATGAATATTTGAATGCCTATGTTTCAGCTGACACAGATTTCACTTGAAAAAACATTATCTATCCTTTCTCCGTTTCTTTTGGAGGACCAGCCGGCCGATCTATACAAACGAATCTTTCCGCACGGTACACGACAGGTATGGAACGCCGAACAGATGATTCAGACCATGACAGACCATGTTTTGCTGCAAAATACCGTCTGTCGGTTGTTGACATTGCACGTAACCCAGACACGTATTTATTTACCCCTGAGCTATTCCGACCAGTTGAACGCTCTGACTCAATTCTTTTCGGTAAGCCAGACAGCAACAAATAAGTGGATGCAAAAACTCCTGCTGTATGATCTGCAATTGGCTGGACTGTACGCCTTTTTCGATATGGCACATCAAAATCTTCTGCATCCCCTGTTTACCGAAAGCTGCCAGACTTATGCATCCTTAGGAAAAGCCTGCATCGATTACCAGCGGTACCAGCTGGTGGAAACGGACGAAGCGCCGGAACCTGATCTTTCAGACCCGCTGATTCGTTTTGTTCATGACCTGCCTTCCGGGACGCCGGTAAACATCAGCGTCTATCTGCCGGTCGAAAAAGCAGTCGACAATCCGGCTGTTCAGCAAATAACCGCACTTTGTGAGACTGTTATACTGGCTACGGGAATATGCGGCGGTGTCGACTGTGTGACTGGCTTACTCGGTGAACGGAAATAGTACAAAATTCCCAGGCGTATCCGGCTTGAATTATTTCCCTATGGGAAGAAGAATGGAGCGAATAATGATGAAACTGAAAACAATTACGCTGGATGACCTGGGGACTTATCTGCCCGCCAGAAACCGTTTAAGTCAGCTGCAAACCGATTTCCCTGAAAATATCCCGTCTGTTGGCAGCCCGTCACAGGGAAAGGTGAACCTGCAAAAATCCATTGCAGAGAATATTTTGGTTCAAAATCTGCTGACCGATTTTCTCTGTTTTCAGGCAGGCACGGATTTTTACCTGCCAAGCAAACTTCCGGAAACGTTTTACAATTCGTTTTATCATCTGCTTCGACTTGCCCGGCTGGCAGATGATGAAAAAAACCAGAAACTGCGCTATTCTACGCCCAGCTGTTATCTCCTGTTCGCATTTTTTGATGATTTGCGGGAAGGTAAAATTTATCCTTTGTTTGCCGAAAACTGCAAGACTTATGCAACCTTAGGAAAAGCCTGCATCGATCACCAGCGGTACCAGCTGGTGGAAACGGACGAAACACCGGAACCTGATCTTTCAGACCCGCTGATTCGTTTTATTCACGACCTGCCTTCCGGAACGCCGGTAGACATCAGCGTCTATCTGCCGGTCGAAAAAGCAGTCGACAATCCGACTATTCAGCAAATGACCGCACTTTGTGGGACTGTTGTACTGGCCACGGGAATATGCGGCGGTGTCGACTGTGTGGCCGGCTTGCTCGGTGAACGGAAATAGTACAAAACCCCAGGCAGATACGCCTGGGGTTTATTTTTGACATCAGATATTTTTCTGTTTCCTTCTGCCAAGCAAAGTGGCTGCCAGCAGCGTTACTGAAATGATTGTTTTGAACTGGTCCACGGGCACCTGCAAAACGGTATACTGCTTGAATCCGTCCTGCATCCAGTCAAACCACAAAAAGCCCGATAAAAACGACTGCTCAACACCCAGGTACCCTGCTATATTCATCCCCCAGAGCATCCAAAAAGCCGAAATGGCCGTAAAGAGAGCCAGCAGCCCTTCACGTCCTTTTTTCATGCAGAGGAGCAGCAGCACGCCGGTCAATATCCCTTGCAGCAGCGGCACAAGATAAGTGACCAGATAACTATACAGACGGAAAAGATGACTATAATAGTAAGCGACTGTCGATTTCTGCGAGTAGAGGAAATATATCAGAAGTGGTACCACGAGATAGACGGCCAGAAGGCAGATTGCC
>DVLW01000139.1 GCA_018715285.1 Candidatus Faecivivens stercoripullorum
ACCGACTGCTTCCCGGCGCTGGCGCTGGGACTGGAAGAAGCTGAAGAAGACAGCATGAAGCGTCCTCCCAGAAAAACAAGCGACGGTATCTTTGCAGGCGGTCTTGGTGTGGATGTTATCTATCAGGGTGCGCTTATCAGTATCATCACACTGATTTCGTATATTATCGGGCACTGGATTGAAGGCGGCGTCCTGGAAATCCCGAAAGGCATTTCTCCGGACGGCATGACGATGGCGTTTCTGACGATGAGCATGTGCGAAATCTTCCAGAGCTTCAACATGCGCAGCCAGAGAGGAAGCATCTTCAAGCTGAAAACCCATAATAAGGTATTGTGGGGCGCGATGCTGGGCAGCTTTGTTCTGACCACACTGATTCTGGAAGTTCCGTTTATTGCCAACCTGTTTGGCTTTACCCCGATTGACTGGAATGAATACCTGATTGCAATCGCACTCGCCGTAACGGTCATCCCGATTGTCGAACTGGTCAAATTCTTCCAACGGGCGGCGAGTCGCCGCTGACTTGTTCGCGTTGATCGCCCGCGTTCCGACGGGCTCGATTGTTAAAGAAACAACCTGAGCAAACGCGCCGGGTAGCATAGTGCTATAAACTGGACACCAAGTTTTATCTGTGCGATGTCTGCGCTGACATGATACCGGGATTCGTTCACGCCTTTGGAGCTCAGGCGGCGAGTCGTCGCTGACTTGTTCGCGTTGATCGGCGGCGTTCCGACCGCCTCGATTGTTAAAGAAACAACCTGAGCAAACGCGCCGGACAGTATGGTGCCATAAATTGGATACCGGGTTTTAATTTCCCAATAAACGCTCGGAAATCATAAGGGAGCAGCCTTTACCCAAAAAGGACACAAGGCCGCTCCCTTTAATTTTTCACAGCGTCAGATACCCGATTGTTAAAATAAGATGAAAGATAAAAATAGGGGTTGCCAAACGCATAAAAATAGTGTATAATGATAGAGCTATCAAAATAGCGCAGCCGGGAGCGTGCAGTCGGACATACGGAGGTACGGGTCCTGCGCGATGGGACACCGTGAACCATGTCAGGCGGGGAACCGAGCAGCATTAAGCGGACCGCCTCATGTGACGCAGTAAAGCCTTTACCTCCGTGTGTCCGGCTGCATGGTCTTTTTATTTGCAGTCAAACTGGTGAGGAGGGAGCAATATGTATCTGGCACTCTATCGCAAATGGAGGCCGAAGCTCTTTTCCGATGTCGTTTCTCAGGAACATATCACCACTACCCTGCAAAATCAGGTCCGCTCGGGTAAAACTGCCCATGCTTACCTGTTCACCGGCTCAAGAGGAACCGGTAAAACTACCTGTTCCAAAATCCTCGCCAAGGCAGTCAACTGCCTGCATCCGGTGGATGGAAACCCCTGTCTGGAGTGCTCTGTCTGCAAGGGTATCGAGGATGGTTCAATACTTGACATCACCGAAATGGACGCGGCGTCCAACAACGGCGTCGATGATATCCGCGTTTTGCGGGATGAGGCAAATTTTGCTCCTACTGTCTGCAAATACCGGGTTTATATCATCGATGAGGTGCACATGCTCTCGGTCAGTGCATTCAATGCGCTGCTCAAGATTATGGAAGAACCGCCGCCCCATGTCATCTTTATTCTCGCAACAACCGAACTGCACAAGGTCCCGGCAACAATCGTTTCCCGGTGCCAGCAGTACGACTTCCGCAGGATTCGTCCGGCGGATATTGAAGCGAGACTTTCTTTCGTCGCCGGTCAGGAAGGCATTAACCTACATCCGGACGCAGCTTCGCTGATTGCGCGGCTGGCAGACGGCGGAATGCGTGACGCACTTTCGCTGCTGGACCAGTGTATCGCCGTCAGCGACGACATCACCGATCAGGTGGTCGCCGATACGGCAGGTGTCGCCGGAAGAGAGCATCTGTTTGCCCTCTCAGACGCGATTTTAAAACAGGACACCGCCACTGCACTGACGATTGTCAACGAACTTTACGAAAATGCCAAAGGCATTGACCGCATTACGGCGGAACTGACCTCCCACTTCCGGGATATCCTGCTCTGCCGGTCGGTCAGCGAACCGAAAAAACTGATTGTTGCTCTGCCGGATGAACTGGAGCGGATGACCGCTATGGCACAGTCGGTTGCACTCGACCGGATTCTCGCAATCCTGAGAGAATTGCAGCGCTGTACGGATGCCCTTACCCGTTCGGCTGACAAACGGGTTGAACTGGAAATGACGATGATCCGGTTGTGTGATCCGACAGCCAGCAGTACTGCTGCTCCGGCGGCTGCACCTGCGTCTTCGGCAAATGCCGCGCTGGTTCAGCGGATTTCTCAGCTGGAAAAGCTGGTTGCACAGCTGTCTCAGTTCCCTTCCGGGAACGATGTATCCAGATCTCAGCCGGTACCGGCGGCAGTTCCGCAGCAGATGAGTGCTGCCAATCATGACACCTCGTCCGCTATGCAGCAGTCTGCCGTATCTGCACAGCAATCTCCTCAGCCGGCTCCGCAGCAGCCAAAGCCGCAGACTATATCTGCACCTGCCGCTGATAATGCCGGTGAAAGCGCAGTCCCCTCTTCCGGTGCCAATGAACCACCGGCTGAACCGCTGCCGCAATGGGAAGAACTTCTCAGAGAGATGGAAACAAGCGATCCTGCACTCTTCTCGATGCTGGATGGTTCGACCGCTGCAAGAAGCGGAAAAACGGTTATCATCTCTTCGACCAACCAGATGCTTAAAGGCATGCTGATGACCAATAATATTGGTGCACGTCTGGCTGACCTGGTTGAACAGAAACTCGGTTCCCGCCATAAACTCAGAATTGCCAAAAAAGCGCCGGTGGCTGCTGCACAAAAACAGTCTCCTGCCTTTGCGGATATACTTTCCCGCGCTGCGGGAGAAGGCGTCGAAATACGCCTGCAAAAATAATGACAGTAAAGCCGGGATTACTTGCCGGTTTTGAAAGGATGTTTTATATGAAAGCAAGACTGCCTCAGGGCTATACCGCTCCCCGCAACAACATGAGCTCGATGATTAAACAGGCTCAGAAGATGCAGGAACAGATGGAAAAAGCACAGGAAGAAATCAATGCCAAAGAATACAGCACCACTGTTGGCGGCGGTGTTGTTGAAATCAAGATGACCGGTGACAAGGTTCTCCGCTCCATCACCCTGAAACCCGAAATCGTCGACCCCGAGGCTATCGAGGATCTGCAGGACCTGATCGTCAGCGGCGTTAACGAAGTTCTGCGCAAAGTTGAAGAAGAAACCGAAGGCAGAATGAACGAAATCTCCGGCGGTCTGAATATCCCCGGCCTGTTCTGATAAACGATGGCAAATGTTCCGGTACCGCTCAAAAAACTGATGGAGCATTTTGCCGCTCTTCCCGGCGTGGGCCGTAAATCGGCTCAGCGGCTTGCCTTCTTTGTGCTGGATATGCCGGAGGAGCAGGCAAAGGATTTTGCTGATGCAATCCTGGAAGCCAAAAAGTCTATCCATAACTGCAAGATATGCCAGAATCTCACCGATAAGGAAATCTGTGATATCTGCGCGTCACCTCAGCGGGATGATTCAGTGATCTGTGTCGTCGAAAATCCGCGGGATGTGATGGCTTTTGAACGCCTTCAGGAATTCAATGGGAAATATCATGTCCTGCATGGGCTGATTTCCCCGCTGGACGGCATCGGCCCCGATCAGATACGGATTAAGGAGCTGCTGCTGCGGCTTCAGGAAACCGACGTTCAGGAAATCATCATGGCAACCAACCCGACCATCGAAGGCGAGGCAACCGCCATGTATATCTCCAAGCTCTTAAAGCCGCTGGGCATCCGGGTAACAAGGCTTGCCTTCGGTATCCCGGTCGGCAGTGAGCTGGAATACGCCGATAATTCCACCCTGAATAAGGCACTGGAAAATCGGGTCACCATGTAAAGAAAGGTGGTGCTGTCCATGGCGGCAGGCGGAAAAACCATTGCGGTCAACCGTAAGGCCAGACATGATTATTTCGTGCTGGAAACCTTTGAAACCGGTATTGAACTGGTTGGAACCGAGGTAAAGTCGCTCCGTCAGGGCGGCGTCAACCTCAAGGACAGCTGGTGTACAATTGATAACGGTGAACTGTTTGTCAAGGGTATGCATATCAGCCCTTATGAAAAGGGCAATGTATTCAACCGCGACCCTTTCCGGGTACGGAAACTGCTGATGCATAAACGGGAAATCATGCGCCTGTACGGCAAAGTCAAGCAGGAAGGCCTGACACTGATTCCCCTTTCTCTGTATTTCAAAAACAGCCGCGTTAAACTGGAGATGGGCCTGTGCAAAGGTAAACAGCTCCATGATAAACGCGAGGATATGGCCAAACGGGATGCCAAACGGGAAATTGACCGTGCAATGAAATCCCGTTCGCGCGGATAAGGGAGAGAGTCGGATGTTTTTTACAGAACTGGATTTGAAGGTTCCTTATGAGGCACTCGGCCTGGAAGCACCCAAAAAGGCGCCTTCTTTCTGCGGACTGATTCTCAGGAATTATGACGAGTATTCCAAAGGAAGAAAACGGCCGGCTATTCTGGTTTTGCC
>DVLW01000140.1 GCA_018715285.1 Candidatus Faecivivens stercoripullorum
AGCAATATACTGCCCATCCAGATACGGGACAACCAGCCTGTCATCCAGTACCCCAATCGGGTCATCATACACGCCATCCTGATATTCCAGAATCGTCTTCCATTCACCCGTCTTATAATTATACAAAACGATATCCCCATTATCTTCTGTCGCGTCCGGCAGATGGAGCGCAGTTGTACAGACCAGATAGTCACCAGTCAGCCAGCAGATATTATGCAGTTTATCTACGCTATCCAGTTCTGACCGGGTAATCTTATTCCTGACATTTGAATATTTATTCTTTGCTTCCGGTTCGAGGTACACCTGCCAAACGGCATAGCTGGTACTGTTGGCTTGGCGGTTTAGGAAGTAGTAGTACTCCCCATCCGACCACCAAAAGGCATTATGCACCCGGGAAAAATCCTTCAGCTCAGTATAATCGACAATCACCTCGGAAATGCCGCTTGCCGGTTCATAGGCAATCAGCCCGAGCTGTTCCATATCTGAATAGAACAACACGCCTTTTTCAGCATGGAGGTACTGTCCATTAAATTCTCCGTCCCCAATCAGCGTCCGGACTTCATTCCCGTCCCAGCTGCAAAGACAACCGTCCAGCGACCGAAAATAGATGGTTCTGTCTTCTGCGGCGGCAGTACCGGACAGACGATTGAATGGAAATACCTGTCGGGTTTCGCTGCTTATCGGGACAAAGAGCGCGCTCTCATCCGGAAACCACGAAAGCAGCATCAGTACACCGTAAACCACCACGAAAATAATCATAAATAAGATTGTTGGTTTTTTCTTTCCCAGTTCCCGCAGCATCGACCCACCACCTTATTTTATGGTATATTCAGCATTTTGTATATGTATGCATTTCCCTGTTTGCCGACCTTCTGTGTGATTTCAAGTTCACCCAGACAGGCGAGCATCATTCTCGCGGTGCTATCGGATATCCCGAGCAGTTCAGCAAGCTGTTTTGCAGTGAAATTTTCCGGCATCAGTTCAGCCGGTATCCCAGAGAGCAGCCGCCATCCGTCGATATCGTCGACCGATATCTGACCGAGCATCCGGACGGGTATTTTGTCCAGCTTTTCAAACTTTGCAGGCCATCGTCTTTTTCTGCGTTTAAGCTGCACGGCGGAATCTTTGCCGAGTTTCAGGCGAATTTGCTCAGCTTCCAGCGACACGACCTTTAAATGAAAGTTCGGGTGTGCAATCAGCCCGCGAATCGGGTACAATTCTGCAAATACGTCCACCGGACGCTGACGTTTCGGGCTTTTACGGCGTGATATGGATTCACCTGTATCCGGGTCAATCGACCGCAGCCAGAGTATTTCACAGCACGGCCATACTACCGTTACCGGCGCGACTTCCAGAAACGCCGTCAGCTTGTCTTTCATTTTACCAAACCCGCGGGTTTGAATCTCGATGATACCATGTTCTCCGACCGCATCGGCAATAAACCCGCCGATTTGTGCCTCACGTACCGCACCCGGTTCACATGCGATTTTGAGAGCGGCGTGAACCGATTTTTCCGCGAGTGTCCCGATACCATCCAACTGCCGCCCATTTTCCGCAATCAACCGGCAGGCAGCGTCAAAATCCACCGGGTCGATTTCCCATCGTCCGGAATCGTATACAGTCGACTCCTGCATAATATACAGGTTATCGCATGTATTTTCGGGCAAATCCTCCGGCCTATCTGCCATCAGGCAGCTATCTATTCTTTCAGATGTATACGATTCAGTCATGATGAAGCCCTTTCTGACCACCAGCAGGTACGACACTTTCCAGCCATGCAGCGATATTTCCCACCTCAGGCAGTTTTCTGCGCTGTTTCCAGTCAGGCATCACACTTGCGACTGCATCCCAGAACGCGGGCGAATGGTCGAAATGGCGCAGGTGGCAGAGTTCATGCACCGCGACGTATTCAATAAAATCCGGGTTCATGCAGACCAGCCGCCAGCTGAACCGAATCACACCATCTTTTTTACAGCAGCCCCAGCTTCTTGCAGCGCCGCCGATTTTGATACCGGCAGGCATCACGCCGACAATTGGAGCGAGCTGTGCCACCAGCCGGGACATATACTGCAAAGCGAACGCGCGGTATGCCTCTATCCCGGATTGCACCCATTGATCGGGATTTGGTGAAAGAAGGATTGTACCATTCTGGATGCGCGGTAAACCATCACCAGCGATATAAACCGGTACAGCTTTACCAAGCAGCGGCATCATACCACCGGGCTGCCATTGCCACAGGTTATCGATACGAGCCTGAGAGCGGGATATCGTATCGAGTACCCACGGAGTATTCCGGCGAAGCATCGAATCGACTGATTTTTTAGAGGTGCGCGGCGGTGTCCGCACAATGACCCGACCGTCTGGAGTCACACAGATAGCAATCCGTCGGCGGCGTGGGTTTGGAATTATGGTGTAGTCAAAGGGTAACGGGTTCATCTGTATGTCTCCTGAATATATAAGTATGCCGCCCTGAAAACCAGAGCGGCAACAAACGGTTATTTGGCAGGCGTAGCACTCTCCTGCATCTCTCGGGTTACCCCTGTCGTACCAGCGGCGTGTGGTTGCTACGAAATTTACCACCTCAAATAACCATTTTAATCTCAATCGTATTGTACCATAATTGGTTTCGTCTGTCAATTTATTGTTAAAACAGTTGCAAATTGATAGATTTTATCACGGAAGCATTCCGTTGTCGCACGACTGTCCACCGGACAGTCGACGAGGGGCAGAGGTCAAAAATTTGTCAGCGCCGTGCCGGCCCACGTAGTTCCAGTGGGTGCGTAATCGGTAGTTTTCGGCTCGCACGTTTATGGAAAAAGCCCGCATCGAGCGGACTTTTCCCAGGGGAAACCCCTTGCTTGGTTTTCCCCATTCCCCTTCCTGAGCCAAGGACGGCAAAAACAACCTGTTAGATTGTGCGTGACGGTAGGTTCCCAGGGCGCCGCCCTGGACCCGCAAGCCTTTGAAAAGGCTTGACCTAAACTTTTATATCATTATCGACCCCACATTGTGCGAAGTCCAACCCCGACGCTCTGCGCGTCGGTCGAACAGATGGGTAGTGTGTGCAGGATTTGCGAAGAAACAATATCGCACCATCTACCCGGCGCGTTCGCCAAGGCTGTTACTATCACGACCGAGCGGATTGCGAAGCAGGAGCGACCGTCGCGAACAGGGCAGCGGAAGCATTCCGCCGCGAACAAGGCAGCGGAAGCATTCCACCGCTCGCGTGAACAGATGGGCAGTGTGTGCGAAAAAACGCGAATCACTTAGTCAATCAATTCCAGATCAATCGTTCCAGAGCTGACGTCAGCACGGGTACAGCGGACGCGGATTTTATCACCGACACGATATTTAGTCCCGGAAAGCTGTTCTTTCAGTTCAACCATACCATCATAGAGGTAATCACCGACCGGCAGGCTCTCGATCTGAACCAATCCTTCAACACCCTCATCAGTTTCGACGTACAGTCCATACGCAGTGACACCGGTAATAATCCCGTCGAAAACATCGCCAATCCGGCCATGCATATATTCGGCACGGTAACAATCCTCGCACTGTCTTTCAAGTTCCATTGCGCGGAGTTCAGCCTCAGAGGAATGAGCGGCGGCCTGCGAAGCGAATTTATGCCAGCGTTTTTCAAGCAGCGCATGTTTTTCAGCATCGAGCTTACACGGCCAGCCGCCGGCGAGTTCCAGTGCCATCCCGATAATGCGGTGAATCGCAAGGTCAGGGTACCGGCGAATCGGCGAGGTAAAATGAGCGTAATCTTCCAGCACCAGCCCATAATGACCAATCGGCCGGTCATCATATGCCGCCTTCATCATAGTTCTGAGCACCTGACGGTTCATCAGGGTTTCGACCTTACTGCCCTTAGCCTGCTGCAAAACCGCACGAAGGGTTGCAGCGGGCACTTCCCCTTTCAGCATCGCAGGGTCAAGACCAGCCGCCAGCATAACCGATTTCAGGGTCTCGATTTTTTTAGCATCAGGTTTCTGGTGGATACGGTAGACGAACGGAATCCCGAGCATCTTCCCGAGCCGGGCAGCCGATTCACCAGCCAGCAGCATAAATTCCTCGATCATATCCTCAGATTTACCGCGTTCCCGGCGTTTTACGCCGCAGCATTTCCCGTCCTCACCGATAATCAGCTCTATCTCACCGGTTTCGATTTCAGGGACACCACGTCCGGCGCGAATATTTGCCCGAAGTCCGGCGAGTTTTTCCATCAGAACCAGCTGTTCATGGACAGCCGCATATTTTTGCTGAACCGTCTCGTCAGCACTCCCATCCAGAAGCGCGTTGACCTCAGAGTACACACCTCTGACCCGGGAACGGATAATAGTCCGGTCGAAGCGGTAGTCGATGAGTTTACCGGTCGCATCCAGCGTCATTCTGCACGAGAACGCCAGCCGGTCGACATCGGGGTTAAGGGAACATGCGCCATTAGACAATGCTTTGGGCAGCATCGGAATCACGCGGTTTGCATAATAAATACTTGTACCACGCCTGAACGCCTCACGGTCAAGGGCACTTCCGGGCGTGACGTATGCAGAAACGTCCGCGATATGCACGCCGAGGTGGTAGCATGTCCCGTCAAATGAAATGCTGACAGCATCGTCGAGGTCTTTTGCGGACGCGCCGTCGATGGTAAATAGCGGCATATCACGCAGGTCTACTCTGCCCTCACCCATCTGGACAGGAACATGTTCAGCCTGCCACAACGCTTCCCTGTCGACCTGTTCGGGGAATACCGGCAGGATACCTTCAGCCGCCAGCAGTGAAGCGGCGCAATTTTCCGCAAGGTCACCAGTCCCGAACCGTTCAACCACATCACCGGTCATCCATGCACCGCGGTTATCGCGATTAACCCGAACGACCACCCGTTCACCGATTTCAATCCCGACAGCGCCATTGATTAACCGAACCGGCTGGATACCCAGTCCGGGTAAATCAGCTTCCGGACGTTTCCCGGTACGGGTAACGGTACCAGCGAACAATGCAGGCGCTTCTTTTACGATTTCGACGACTTCGCCCTCTTTGAGGTCACCGCCTGAACTATTGCGGATTTTGAGCAGGACGATATCACCGGGCAATGCACCGGAGAGTTTGCTGCCGGGAATGAAAACATCCTGTTGATCGCCGTCAGCGGTCGGACGTGCGAACGCAAAGGTTGCTTTCAGACGGAGAATTTTTGCTTCAACCAGAGCAGCAGACTTTTTATATGGTAAGCGTTTTTTATCATCCGCACCACCCGTCAGCAGCCGCAGACCGGCATGGGTCACGGTAAATCTGCCGTCCTCACGTTTGAGGAAACCACGGTCGATTGCCCGGGAAATCAACTGACGGCTTGCAGCACCCTGAAGACCGGCGGCTTTTTTAAGACGTGTGAAAGTGATATCCTGAAACTCATTGCCAAGATGAGCGAGCATATTTTTAATTTGCGCATCATCCCGAAGCTGAGGTCTTGCGTGCCGGGACGGCGGAGAAGATTTCGGTTTATGTTTCATCATGTGCAACCTCCGGCGAAACGTATTTTGTTTACCGGTTCTATTGTATCCTTTTTAGTATTATTTATCAACCCTGTTTTTGCAAACATTATGCACACACTGCCCATCTGTTCACGCGAGCGGCGGAATGCTTCCGCTGCCTTGTTCGCGGCGGTCGCTCCTGCTTCGCAATCCGCTCGGTCGTGATAGTAACAGCCTTGGCGAACGCGGCACAGAGCCTGTGCTCCCTATTTGCCGGGATTCGTTCACGGTGGCGTGTCGCCACGGACAGGATGCTCAGCAACCCAACCTTGCGTCCACGCTCGTGGCGATAAAGTTTTTACAACAAACTACCCGGTGGTTTGACCGACGCGCAGAGCGTCGGGGTTGGACTTCGCACAATGTGGGGTCGATAATGATATAAAAGTTTTACTCGATTTTTTTCAAAAAATCGCGGGTCCAGGGCGGCGCCCTGGGAGCTGACGACCAAGCACCATCTTCCGGTTATGTTTTCGCCGTACTTAGATCAGGAGAGCTCGAGAAACCTATCAAGGGGGTCTCGATATGGGAAAAGGGGCTCGATGCCCCTTTTCTCATACCTGTGCGAGCTTGTCACTTTGGGTTTACGCTGCCACTGGAACTACGTGGGCCGGCACGGCCTGCTTACGCAGGAGTTAAGTATTCTGCTAGCGCAGAAAGTTAAGTTTGGCT
>DVLW01000141.1 GCA_018715285.1 Candidatus Faecivivens stercoripullorum
ACAGATGATAAACGACCTTACACAATTTTTTGATCTGCCCGCCGACTTGCTCCATCAGGCCGAGGAATGCGAGCAGCTGCTCCAGCCGGTATTCAAGCGGATTGAGGATATTGCAGCCTACAATGAAGCAAAGGTACTTGCAGCGTTTGGACGCCACAAGATTTCCGCCGCACACCTCACCGGTTCCAACGGATACGGATATGATGATCTCGGACGGGACACGCTGGACAAGGTATATGCCGACGTAATGGGGACAGAAGATGCACTCGTCCGGCACACCTTTGTATCCGGCACCCATGCGCTGACGGTAGCACTTTTTGGTGTACTTCGGACAGGCGACCGGATGGTCGCAGTAACCGGTGCGCCGTATGATACGCTGGAAGAGGTAATCGGACTGCGCGGAGAAGGGTGCGGTTCGCTGCGGGATTTTGGTGTCAGCTATGACCAGGTTGATCTGCTGCCGGACGGCACGCCGGACTATGAATCCATCAAAAAGGCGGTCAAAGGTGCGAAACTTGCCCATATTCAGCGCAGCCGCGGTTATGCGACCCGTCCTTCACTGACAGTCGAAACGATTGGAAAGATTGTTGCAGCGATTAAGGAAGTCAGCCCGGAAACAATCGTCTTTGTCGATAACTGTTACGGCGAATTTGTCGAGCGTCAGGAACCTTCGGCAGTCGGCGCGGACCTGATGGTCGGTTCACTGATTAAGAACGCAGGCGGCGGAATTGCCGAGACAGGCGGTTATATTGCCGGACGGGCAGACTTAGTCGAGCTGTGCGGATACCGACTGACCAGCCCGGGTATCGGACGGGAAGCAGGATGCTCTCTGAACCAGAACCGCCCGATGTATCTTGGCCTGTTTTATGCACCGTCGGTTACTGCAAGCGCAATCAAGACTTCTGTTTTTGCATCGGCACTGTTTGAAAAGCTGGGTTACGATGTAAGCCCGCGATATGATGAACCGCGTACCGACCTGATTTTGCAGCTGGTACTCGGCAGCCGTGAGAAGATGTGTGCATTCTGCACCGGTATCCAGCATGGTTCACCGATTGATTCCCATGTTACGCCGGTTCCGTGGGCAATGCCTGGTTATAACGATGAAGTTATTATGGCAGCAGGTGCCTTTACCCTTGGTTCGTCGATTGAACTTTCGGCAGATGGCCCGATGCGGGAACCGTATGCCGTCTGGATGCAGGGCGGCCTGACCTGGAATACCGGAAAGATTGGTGTTCTGTTGGCAGCGGCTGAATGCCTGAAAGAAGGGAACTGACAGATGGTACAGGACATAGCGCCGCACCGGTTTGACAACAGTTTCGCAGACGTGCTGCCTACCGGCACGGATACCATCTTTGTGACCGATGGTGAACGGATGCTGGCGCGGATTTCGGAGGATGGACAGCTGTCATTTCCGGACTACCGGGAGTTTGCCGTCAAACCCGAGGCTACCCGGTATCTGTTCAAACTGGATGACCGGCGCTGGTTTGCGGCACTGGATACGGATAAACAGCCGGAATGCCCGGGGTACACATGGGTTCACGCCGGGAAATTGCGTGGTGCAGTACCGTCAGAATACGCTTTTGCCGGTGTGACGGCAATGCAGCTGGTGCGCTGGTACCGTGCAAATGTATACTGCGGTCATTGCGGTGATAAACTGGTCCCGGATGGGAAAGAACGGATGCTTCGCTGTCCATCCTGCGGGAATATGGTTTATCCGAAGATTTCGCCCTGTGTTATCGTCGGGATAACCGATGGGGATAAACTGCTGCTGACCAAATATGCCCGTAACCGGTATACCCATTACGCGCTGGTTGCGGGATTTTGTGAGATCGGCGAGAGCCTTGAGGAGACTGTCCGCCGGGAAGTCCGGGAGGAAGTCGGTCTGGAGGTTGACAATATCCGGTATTGGGGCAGTCAGCCGTGGTCATTCTCTGATACATTGCTGGCGGGATTTTACTGTGACGTTAAGGGTGACCCGACACCGCATCTGGTCGATGGGGAACTGCGGGAAGCGACTTGGTTTTCACGGGACGAAATCCCAGTTCATGACGATGGCGTCAGCCTGACCCGTGCACTGATTGCCGCTTTTCAGCAGGGAAAGATACACAGCTAAAAGTCAGAGGATAATCACGCAATACAGCCCGAAGGGAAAACAAAATGTTCCCTTCGGGCTGTTGTCATTGAATATGGCGGCTGTGTTCAGCTATTTTTTACCGAAACCGATTCAAATATTTTCAGGATGGTTTCTGCGTCGATATTCCATCCCCATAGTCCGACGATCACATCGCCAAACTGTACCCCCAGTTCAAAGCTATCCTGTTCTGGAAAATCAGGGAGATACTTTGTAATCATATCAACCGACAGTTCGCCCTGATAAACCGGTCCCAGCCAGGCAAATTCACCTGTTTCATCTGCCCGGCAGATGATGATGGAAATGGTTTGGCCGGCGTTATCCGGGCTGCTGTAATCCATCATGATCTGTCTGGTGCCGGTTTCTTTTCCGGTTTCGCTGTCCAGCTGGTAATAGACGGCGGCATAGTTCAGCTGCATCTCCTCCGGTATCCACCGAGGGATAAATCCG
Organism: Candidatus Faecivivens stercoripullorum; assembly: GCA_018715285.1. GTDB lineage: Bacteria > Bacillota > Clostridia > Oscillospirales > Ruminococcaceae > Faecivivens > Faecivivens stercoripullorum. The sequence goes on from DVLW01000141.1 coordinate 2,582, forward strand.
CCCAGCTCCGGGTCTGCAAGACAATTTTTCAGCTGCACGTCAGCAGGGTCAGCCACTTCAACCTTTTGAGCATCTGTTTTATTTTCCAGAATATCCAGCAGTGCCATCCATTCAGTTTCTGGAATTTTCACCGCCACATCCATGATTCCATCGAAACGGACGTAGCCGTTTTGATATAGCCGCAGATGGACGGTCATACCGTCTTGCATTTTGAAATAAAGGTGGTAAATTTCGGTTTCATAGATATATTTGATGCCGTCATCCAATGGAATCTGGTTTGACAGGAGGAATTCTGCCGCGTCAAGCTGCCGGATAAAGGCTTCAATGATTTCTTTGCAGTCCTCATTTAGTCGGTAACGTTCGTTTTCACTATAGTACCAGGATGCGCGGCTCTCGAACTCAATCGCGGCTATATTGCCGGAAAGGTGCAGCCGGTCTTCATACAGTTCAGAGCCGTATTGGAGGGTAATGCCGTTGTTGCAGATAAACAGCCGCAAATGACCGCTGGCTGATTTCATACAGAGCATAAATTCCGGGTCATATCCGTTGACCGCGTAAAAATCGCCGCCGATACTTCCTGCCAGATCGACATAACCGTCTGCCGGTGTCCATTCGTCGATCAGCCCCTTTGCTGTTCCGAGATGTTCACCGATCTGGTTATAATCTTCGTCCAGCGTCCCGTACTGGACATAGCATCGTCCCTGATAGATAAAAAACGCTGCCATACTTGCCTGTGCTGACGCATCATTTCCGAGATATACATCTGTCGGTGGTATCGTCACGCCGCCGGTATAATCTGTCTGCTGGCTGCTGTCTTCTTTCTGGTCGTGCGTTTGGCTGATCGAAAGGGAAGAGGAGGACTGCCCCAACGGGAGCAAGCGTATTCCGGCAGCGGATACCACGACCACAAGACATGCGGCAGCAGCCGTTCCGGTTACCCGGAAGAACTTTCTTCTTTTTCCACTGTACTGCGCTGCCTGTTGGATATATTGATCGTCCAGATGGCCCAGCGCTTCCAGAAAATTAAACGGGCTCATGCTGCATCTCCTTCCGTTTTGATATAGAAAGAATAGTACGCGGTACCGTTGGTATCCCATTCAGCAGCAACCTGATAGATATATCCGCCGGGTTTCAGCTGGATGGTATTGTCCTGAAAATCCACCTTTTCACTTTCAGCATCCGAGCTGGACAAAAAGGTATCACTCCAGCAAATCACGTTCAGAATCGAATCCGGGTCTTTTGCAAATTCAAGGACTGCGGCCGTATCGGTTGTTTCCAGTATCTTATAGTTGTTATTGTCCAGCGGATGAATCGCATCTGCCGTTACGCCGGTATTCATATACTGCCAGGAATAGGTACCCAGTATGGCGGATACCGAGCCGTCGCTGCATTTCACAACGAGTTTGGGAGGGGATTTCATTCCGAACCTCGAGCAGCCGGTAAGGCCGACGATGCACAACACCGTAAGCAACATGCAAACAAATCTTTTCATCATAACATTGCCCCATTTCCATTTTATCCAGACACCGGTACATCTTTTTCTTCCAACAACGCTTTCAGTTTCTGCCGGATACGCACCAGCCTGACCGAAACTGTTTTTTCCGTCAATCCGACCCTGCGCGCGATTTCGCGGTAACTGTCCAGAAACCAGTACCGGCGCAGGAAAATGACCCGGTTTTCCACCGACAGGCTGTCCAAAAACTGTTTTATGACAGCCGCGAGTTCTTTGGCGTCGATCTGGTCATCCAGCGTATCGCTTGAAGGAAGGCACCCTTCCAGTTCCTGCAACGCGACATCAAAATGAGCATTTCGTTTGATTGCCATTTTATCCCGAAACCGTCTGAGCGAGAGGTTGCGGACGATTTTGCAGATGTACGCCAGCAGGGGAGAAGGTTTTTGCGGTGGGATGGTATTCCATGCTCCCAGATAGGCATCATTGACACATTCTTCCGCATCCTGCCAGCTGCCGAGGATATTGTGGGAGAGAGACCGGCAGGTGCGGCCATATTGAACATCCAGCTGACGGATTGCGTCTTCCGAGCGGGCGAAGAACAGGGAAATAATTTCATCATCCTGCATAATATGACCGCCTCCTTTCATCTTTCACTCCTATACTACCGGTTGAGAAGATAAAACTACAATCCAAAGGGCAATTTATTAAAAAAATTGTACCATGTTATCTGGCAGACGGGAATGAGACAAAATAAACAAATTTTGCTGAAATTTTTCTTTTTTACAAAAAATGATATCTTGAAATCACAATTTTGTTATTGCCAAATGGATTCGTTTATGCTATACTAAAACTATCATGATACCGGTTCGAAATTAGGTTAGTTTCCTGTTTGTAATCGGTTACATACGAAAGGATGGTTATTCAAATGGCTAAGATTAAAGTCGGCTTCATTGGCTGTGGCGGCATTGCAAATTCCAAGCATTTCCCCGGCATGGCACAGCAGGAGAACATTGAGATGGTTGCATTCTGCGACCTGATCAAAGAGAGAGCAGAGAAAGCTGCCAAAGAATATGGCACTCCCGATGCTAAAGTTTATACTGATTATCATG
>DVLW01000142.1 GCA_018715285.1 Candidatus Faecivivens stercoripullorum
CTTTGCTTTTTGCACATTTGACCACCATTGACGGTGTAAAATTGACCGGCTGTTTCTTGCCTTTTTCTGTGAATATTGGTACAATAAGGACAGAAAGGTATTCGACTGGCGAAAGCCGGTTTTGCTTTCTATAAACTAAAAAATAAGTATCACTGCCTGTATGGCAGTGGTGCATTTGACAGGAGGGTTTGTATATGAAAAAACGACTGACAGCACTTCTGGCAGCTCTTTTGATGGTACTGCCTGTTCAGGCTGAAGCAGCCGGACAGCTCGGGACTAGTCCGAAAACACCTGCCGAGATGCCTTCACAGGCGACCTCTTCTTCTGATACGACTGATACGACAGATGGTCAATCTTCACAGCCCACAGCAGAAGATACGGATTCTCAGCCAGATAATCCGTTGATTACCGCTCCCCACTGGCAGGAGCAGAACGGACAGTATATTCTGCTGGACGGACAGGGAAATCCGCTTACCGGCTGGCAGCAGATGGATGGAAACTGGTATCTGCTTTCGGAGAGCGGCATCCGTCAGACCGGATGGCGGGAAGTCGATGGAAAATGGTACTATCTTGACCAGGATGGCATCATGTTGGATGGATGGCAGAAAATCGGGGAAAAGTGGTATCTTTTCAGCGGCGGTGCGATGAAAACCGGCTGGGTGTATAACGGTGGAAAATGGTATTATTTTGCTGAAGGCGGAGCGATGCAGACCGGATGGCTCAATCTGAATGGCAAACGGTATTATCTGACTGCATCCGGTGCAATGAAAACCGGAGCAATTACCGAGGGGTCGACTGTTTATACGCTGGACAGTTCCGGTGCGGTTGTTTCCTCTAAAGATCTCAGCACCCTGTCCAATAAGGCGCTCGGCTGGGGACAGGGGACACAGGTTGATTCCAGCAATCGTCCGGTCGGTGCTCTTTCCTATCAGGATAAATACGGCGCACTTGGCGGACAGTTTATCGGTCCAAATGAAAAGGTGATCTACCTGACCTTTGATGAAGGGTATGAAAACGGGTATACCGCTTCAATTCTGGACACCCTGAAAGCCAAAGGTGTGCAGGCAACCTTCTTTATCACCGGTGATTACCTGAACAGTCAGCCGGAGCTGGTAGGCCGTATGATTGATGAAGGCCACGCCGTCGGCAACCATACCGTCAAACATCCCAATCTGCCGCAGTGCAGCATCAGTCGCCGTGCAGATGAAATCGGTGATCTCCATGACGCGGTAGAGGAAAAATACGAGTATTCGATGTACCTGATGCGGCCGCCGGAAGGTGTATTTTCCGAGCAGGTACTCGCACAGGCACAGGGAATGGGATACCAGACGGTATTGTGGAGTTTTGCGTATAAGGATTGGGACCCATCTGCGCAAATGAGCACGTCGACTGCATTGCAAAAGACAACTTCCGCTCTGCATCCGGGCGCAATTTATCTGCTCCACGCTGTTTCCAAGACGAATGCGGCAATACTGGGTGATTTTATTGACACTGCCCGTCAGAAAGGATACACCTTTGGTATTCTGCCGCGATAAACAATCTGGCAAACTGTCAGCCCAGACACCGTGTATCTCCGGACGTGTTTGAGTGGGGAAGCAACGTTTGGTTGCTGAGCATTTAAGGCGTGGTACCACATCGGCAAATTGTCAGCCCGGACACCGTGTAGCACGGACGTGTTTGAGCGGGGAAGCAGCGTTCGGTTGCTGAGCATTTAAGGCGTGGTACCACATTGGTAAATTGTCAGCCCGGACACTGTGTAGCACGGACGTGTTTGAGCGGGGAAGCAGCGTTCGGTTGCTGAGCATTTAAAGCGTGGTACCACATCGGCAAATTGTCAGCCCGGACACCATGTAGCACGGACGTGTTTGAGCGGGGAAGCAGCGTTCGGTTGCTGAGCAGTTAAGGCATGGTACTACATTGGCAAATTGTCAGCCCGGACACCGTGCATCACGGACGTGTTTGAGCGGGGAAGTAACGTTCGGTTGCTGAGCATTTAAGGCGTGGTACCACATTGGTAAATTGTCAGCCCGGACACCGGGCCCGGGTCTTTACAAAAACGGGTTTATCATTTATAATAGAAACAAAAGTTGTCGGTCAGGAGTATATCTTATCTGACCGCCTGTAGATATGATGGATAAAGGGATGATATCAGGTTATGAGCAAAATCTTTAAATTCAAAAATGACGTGGATACCGACCAGATTCTGGCTTCTCAGTATCTTTTGCTGCCCAATATCGACGAGATGAAAGGCCATGCCTTTGAATCGCTGGATGAGACTTTTGCACAGCTGGTGAGTCCGGGTGATATTATTGTTGCCGGTGAAAACTTCGGCTGCGGTTCTTCCCGTGAACAGGCACCCAGCGTCCTTAAAGCACTGGGAGTCAAGGCAATCATCGCTGGCAGCTTTGCCCGTATCTTCTACCGTAATGCAATCAATATCGGCCTGCCGGTACTGGTCAGCTCCGATCTTGCCGATAACGTTCAGGCCGGAGACGAAGCCGAGGTAGATCTTGGAAATGGTACCGTTACCGTGAACGGCAAGAACTTTGCCTGCACCAAACTGCCGGAATATATGCAGACAATTCTTAATGCAGGCGGACTGATTGCGTTCCTCAATAAGGAAGATTAAAGAGCATCCTGTGATGCACGTTTACCAATAACCAGTAAAGGATGAAGTAAATCATGGGCATGACCATTGCGGAAAAAATTATTGCACGCGCCGCCAATGTAAGCGAGGTAAAACCGGGCGAGATTCATTCGGTCAACCTTGACTGGCTGATGAGCAACGACGGCACCACCCATCTGACAATCGATATGTACCGGAATAAACTCAAACACCCGCATATCGCCGACCCCGGAAAGGTTGTCTTTATCGTCGACCATAATATCCCTGCTGAAAATCCGAAGACGGCAGCTGTACATAAAAAGATGCGGGAATTTGCACGCGAGAATAATATCAAAATGTATGAGGGCAGCGGTGTCTGCCATCAGATCATGTTTGAAAACTATGTCGAACCCGGCCAGCTGATTTTCGGCGCTGACTCGCATACCTGTTCGTATGGTGCACTGGGTGCGTTTGGTACCGGTGTCGGATGCACCGACTTTTTGTACGGGATGGTAACTGGCGGAAGCTGGGTCATGGTACCGGAAACACTGCGTTTTAACCTGCATGGCAAACTGCGGGAAGGTGTTTATCCGCGTGACCTGATTCTGACGATTATCGGTGATATCGGCGCGAATGGTGCTAACTATAAGTGTATGGAATTTGCCGGTGACGGCGCGCATAACCTGTCGGTCAACGACCGTTTTGTCCTGTGCAACCTTGCGGTTGAGGCAGGTGCAAAGACCGGTATCGTCGAGCCGGATGAAAAGGTAAAAGAATATGTCGAATCCAGAGGCAGAAAAGCAGAAAACATGTTTGTCTCCGACCCGGATGCGAAGTTCCTCAAAGTATATGAGTATGATCTGGACAAGATCGAGCCGGTTGTCGCGCGTCCTGATTTTGTGGACGATGTCATTCCGCTGCGTGAACTGGAAGAAGTGAAGATCGATGAAGCATTCCTCGGTTCCTGCAACAATGGACGAATTGACGAACTGCGGGTTGCTGCAAAGATTCTGAAGGGTAAAAAGGTGCACCCGGATGTCCGGTTTATTGTTGCGCCTGCGTCTAACGAAGTTTATCTCCAGGCTCTGCGGGAAGGTATCATCGATGTGCTGCTGGAATCGGGCGCAATGGTGATGAACTGCAACTGTTCGGTCTGCTGGGGCAGCTGTCAGGGTGTTATCGGCGAAAATGAAGTGCTGGTTTCGACCGGTACCCGTAACTTTAAAGGACGTGCCGGACACAAGACTTCCAAGGTTTATCTTGCTTCTGCTGCGACTGTTACCGCGTCGGCAATTGCAGGAAAGATTGTTGCCGCTGAGTAACAGAGCGCAATTTGATTTGATAAAGGAGACTGAATACCATGTCCACTTTTACCGGTAAAATCTGGGTGCTGGGCGATGATATTGATACCGATATCATTATCCCGACCGAATATCTGGCACTCAAGACGGTTGATGATATGAAGAAATACGCTTTTTCCCCTCTGCGTCCTGAACTGGCCGGACAGATTCAGCCGGGTGATATTATTGTCGCCGGTAAGAATTTCGGCTGTGGTTCTTCCCGTGAACAGGCACCGGAAATTATCCGTCATCTGGGTGTTGCCTGTGTTATTGCAAAGAGTTTTGCCCGTATCTTCTTCCGCAACTCGATCAACAACGGCCTTTTGCTGATTGAAAGCGACCTGTACGACCATGTGCAGGAAGGCGATACCATTACGGTACAGCCGGGCACCGAAATCCAGCATAATGGCGTGTCGTATCCGATCAGCCCTCTGCCGCAGAACCTGATGGATATTCTGGAAGCCGGCGGCCTTGTCCGTGCGATGCAGAAGCGCAACGGCCTGATCTGAGGAGGAAAAAGCAATGGGACATACACTGATTGAAAAGATCATCATGCGCGGAAACAACGGCGCGGAAGTTCGTCCGGGTCAGATTGTAACGGTTAATGTTGACCGTGTGATGATTCACGATATTTTTATTCCGTTTGTTGTCGACAAATTTAAAGAAATGGGATTCACCAAAGTCTGGGACCCGGACAAGGTCGTTCTGATTTATGACCATCTGGTTCCGACCTCTGCGGTTGAGGATGTGCGCCATTTCAAGATTGGCGACGCTTTTGTCAAGGAACAGGGACTGACCCACTTCCACCGTGCAGACGGTATCTGCCACCAGCTGATGCCGGAGATGGGATATGCACGTCCGGGTCAGATTGTTTTCGGTACAGACTCTCATACTACCACCTATGGCTGTGTCGGCTGCTTCTCGTCTGGTATCGGATATACCGAGATGGCGGCGATTCTGGGCACCGGCGAAATGTGGTGCAGAGTTCCCGAAACCATTCGGATTGTCATCGACGGTGAACTGCCGAAAGGTGTTTACGCAAAAGACGTCATTCTGACGGTAATCGGTGATCTGCGTGCCGACGGTGCTACCTATAAGGCTTTGGAATTTGCAGGCAGCTGCATTGACAATATGAGCATTTCTTCCCGTATGACCATGTCCAACATGTCGATTGAGTGCGGCGCTAAATGCGCACTGTTTGCGACTGACGAAAAGACTGCTGCTTATACCGGACAGTCTTTTGAAGAGATTGCATGGGTACGTCCGGATGAAGACGCGGTTTACGAGCGGGTTATCCACTACAACGCTGCTGATTTTGTTCCGGTTGTGGCATGTCCTTCTCAGGTTGACAATATCCATCCCGTGTCCGAAAAGGCTGGAACAAAGGTCGATCAGGTATTCCTCGGTTCCTGCACCAATGGACGACTGGAAGACCTGGCAGTTGCAGCTGAGATTCTGAAGGGCAAAAAGATTGCTCCCGGTCTCAAGATGATCGTTACGCCTGCTTCCCGGAGCATCTACCGTGAAGCAATCAAGGCTGGATATATTGAGATTCTTGCCGAAGCTGGTGCAATCATTACCCAGCCGGGATGCGGCCTTTGCTGCGGACGTGCCGGTGGTATTTTGACCGATGGTGAGACGGTTGTCGCAACCAATAACCGCAACTTCCTCGGACGGATGGGTACCTCTGGTGTCAATATCTATCTGAGCAGCCCGGCGACTGCTGCCGCAACTGCACTGACCGGTGTGATTACCGCAGCGGTATAATTTCAGATTATTGTTTCGGTTAAGCCGTTTTTTCTGATGGATGTCATCGGGAAAAACGGCTTTATGTTTGGACAACTGTTCACGGAATCCGCCTTGACTTTGGAATAGGTGGGGAGTATACTGAACTCAAACCAGTAAATGCCGGTATGTGCCCTGATTTCGGACAGGGATAGCATTTCGGCAGCTTTTGAATTTGAATGCTTTTATATTTTAACAGCGGAAAGGAGCAGCCATGAAATACGTCATCGTATACAGCAGCAGAACAGGAAACACCCGCCAGCTTGCAGAGGTAATCCATACTTTGCTGCCGGAAGAAACCTGTCTTTATTTCGGTCAGCCCGGTGATGAGGCAATTGAAAAAGCAAGACAGGCTGAAATTATTTTTGCAGGTTTCTGGACAGATCGCGGCAGTTGTGACGCAGGTATGGCGGACTTTCTGCAAAAATGTGGTGCGCGGCGGTTTTTCCTGTTTGGCACCGCAGGATTTGGCGGTTCGGAAGAGTACTATGCCCAGATACTGGGAAATGTGCGGAAAAACCTGAGCGGGGCATCCCGGATGGAAGGGAGCTTTGTCTGTCAGGGACAGATGCCGGATGCGGTACGGCAGCGGTATGAGGCGATGGAACCGTCTCCAACCCGTCAGCAGATGTTGGAAAACTTTGATCGGGCGGTAGGTCATCCGAATCAAGATGATTTTGCTCGGTTGAAAGAAGCAGTGGAAAGCCTGCATATAAACTAAGATCAGACATTTTGAGAGGGGATGAGCTTTATGGAGGAATTTGCTGCAAGTGTGGTACAGCTTGGACAGGGAATTTATGCGATTGACCAGCAGATGGTGCGCAGCTTTCTGATTGTAGGTACAAAGTCTGCACTCTGTCTGGATGCAGGTGTCAGCAAGGCGGATTTTACCGGATTGATTCGCAGTGTGACTGATTTGCCGGTATCCTGCTGTCTGACGCATACAGATGGTGACCATACAGCTAATCTGGACAGCTTTTCCCGTATTTATATTCATTCGGATGAACTGCCGCTTTTAAAACAGGAACAGTGTGCAGCCGGTGCTGAAATTATTCCGGTTGTGGAGGAAAACTGTTTTGACCTCGGAGGTATTGTACTGAAAGTTGTGTCGTGCCCAGGGCATACGCCGGGTTCTATAGCATTGCTGGATGAAAAAGCAGGTGTTCTGTTTTCAGGAGATACTGTTTCGTATGGGCCTGTCTATCTGTTTGGCGGACATCGTGACCCGGAAAGATATATGGAAAGCCTTCTGAAACTGCGTACGATGGCTGAACGCGGAATTTTTAATACGGTTTATCCCAGTCATAATACCTGCCCTGTTTCAGCAGATATTATTTCTGACCTGATTGAATGTACCATGGGCATAAAAGATGGTTCTCTGAAAGGATGTCCGGCTGAAATGGGCCGTCCCGGAACGGAAGATGTGATGCTGTATACATATGGAAAATGTGGTATCTACCGTTAAAAACACTGGA
>DVLW01000143.1 GCA_018715285.1 Candidatus Faecivivens stercoripullorum
AGGTACAAATCTCGCAAAATAAAGAGTTTCCATTTATTTCCAATCAGCCGGATAGCCGTAGCCCACGGGCAGTCGGGCAGTTCATCTCTGGTCAGCATATAAAATTCCTCCCGTCAGGCAAGCCGGTAATAAAAAAGTGCCTTCTTCCCATTGCAATATAATTGTATTATACTATAACCATCACCAAAACACAACAATACAAAACGGAGGTACCCATATGTCTGACCAACAAGAAATTCTCGAGCTGCTTAACCAGTACATCCGTGCCATCCACACCCAGGCACCGGAAGATTTTCTGCCGATCTGGGCAGACAGCTGCACTCCCTGCCTGATTTCCATCGGAAAGCGGTTTGACGGGCTGGAGTCGATCTATCAGGACTTCTGCCTGGGAAGTATCCGAGAAAAATACAGCTCTATCGAACTGGTTGCTGAATCAACTACCGTCCAATTCGTCAGTGCGGACACGGCAATTCTCGTCTTCCGATACCATACCAACTGCACCTTACGCAGCGACAGCAGCTACTATTCGATTGCCGGCATTGAAACACAGGTCTATCTCCGCACCCAGAACGGATGGCGGCTTGCACATGTTCAGTACGGAAAGGATAATGGATGAGTTTTCTCCTGTCCCCTTGACAAGCGATGACGGCGGGTGTATAATCATTATCGACATATGTCGGTAATGATGAAAGGAGGCGGAAAGATGGCAAGACCAACCAGATGCAGGCGCATCTGTACCGAACCGGCTTACGACCGGTTTACTCCATGCGGGATTGCAGGCGGAGAGCCTGTTTGTCTGACGCTGGATGAATACGAGGTCATCCGGCTGATCGATTTTGACGGACAGACCCACGAGGAAGCTGCCCGGCAGATGGAAATCTCCCGGACAACTGTCACCGAGATTTATCAGTCGGCGCGGTTCAAGCTGGCGGACTGTCTTGTCAATGGCCGCCCGCTCGAAATCACCGGCGGAAACTACCGGCTGTGTGACGGCGGTGCAATCCGCTGCGGCAGATGCCGCAGGATGCAAGCCGCGGACGCAGCCATCACCGACGCATCTTTCCAAAGAAAAGGAGAAACAGATATGAGAGTAGCAGTAACTTATGAAAACGGCAACATCTTCCAGCATTTCGGACACACCGCACAGTTCAAGGTGTATGACATCGAGGACGGCAAAATCGTCTCTTCCCAGGTTGTCGGCACCAACGGCAGCGGACATGGTGCACTTGCCGGACTGCTGGCACAGGGCGGCGTTGACGCGCTGATCTGCGGCGGTATCGGCGCAGGCGCACAGAACGCACTGGCTGAAGCTGGTATCCAGCTGTTCGGCGGCGTCAGCGGCAATGCAGATGAAGCAGTACAGGCACTTGTCGAAGGCAAGCTGGTCTATAACCCCAACGTCCACTGCAACCATCATGACCACGGCGAAGGCCACTCCTGCGGCGAACATCACTGCGGTGAGAACAAACACGGCTGCCACGGCAACAACTGATACAACTTATCCGATCAAATCAAAAGGTCCTGAGAGAGGTCTTCCCTTTCTCAGGACCTTTTATCGTCTGGCCAAAACAGCCAAATCAAATTGATACCGAAAATATTCAGTTCCGACTATCCGGAATTGTTTTAATCAGCTTAGCAGGAACGCCGCCATATACGGTATTCGGCGGTACATCCCTCGTAACGACCGCACCGGCAGCGATAACAGCACCATCACCAATCGTCACACCACTACAGATAGTCGCATTCGCACCAATCCAGACCTCTTTGCCGATATGGACAGGACCCGGCAGGACATTTCCACGGCTTGCCGGATCAAGATTATGGTTCAGCGTCGCAATTACGACATTATGACCGATCAAAGCGCCATCGTCAATGGTTACACCGCCCTGATCCTGGATTTTAACACCCGCATTGAAAAACACCCGGCGGCCGATTTTGAGGTTTTTGCCGCAGTCGGTATAAAACGGCGGAAACATCGAAAAGCTCTCATCCACTGGCTGACCGGTAATCTGCTGCATCAGCTGACGGATTTCCTCAGGGGTATGATAACCGCTGTTCAGCTACGCAGTCAACTGCATTGCCTCCTGAGCCAGCTGAATCATATACAAATGCGTCTCGGAACCTCCAACAACCTCACGGCCACTGTTCATCCAATCCAAAAATTCCTGTAACTCCATCTACAGATACCCTCCAATATTACAAAAAACACGGCAGACGGAAAAAACCGCCTGCCGCATATAGACACAATTTCTAAACCGAAAAAACCTTAACCCTGCTGCTTACCGCCGCGACGAGGGCCGAAGCTGCCGCGTTTACCATCGGTATTGCGTTTGAGGTCAGAGATTTTCTCATCACTGCGGGCCATGAACTTTGAGAGCATATCCTCAAAATCCTTGCTCCCGGAGTTTTTGGGCACGCTGTTCCAGTCGCGGGGAGCGCTGGCAAAGTTGTCTGCCTTTTTGAAGGCAGGTCTGCCGGCAGGGCGGCTGTCACGATGCCACTGGTTCTGAGCCTGATTCTGACCATCGCGGGCTTCCCCACGGGGACGGCGGGGACGATCCTGCGGAGGATTATCCATAGCCTGCTTGACTGACAGTCCGATTTTACCATCAGGCGCGATCGACAGGATGCGCACCTTTACGGTCTGTCCCTGCGTGAGATAGTCGGTAATCTCCTTGACGTAAGTAGGCGCGACCTCGGAGATGTGAACCATACCGGTTTTACCCTCGCCAAGATCAACGAAAGCGCCAAACTTCGTAATCCCGGTGACAGTACCCTCGACAATCTTTCCAATTTCCAGCTGCATAAAACCCTAAGCTGCCTCCCTTAAAAATTTTACTGATTACCGGAAGCGTTATAAAAAACCTGTTCTTCCGGGAAGATGAGACCGAGCTTCTCTCTGGCAGTGCGGATGACATAGTCATAGTCCGCCCCTTCTTCAATACGCGCGCCAAGCTGCTGGTTTTCGATTTCCTGTTCCTGGCACTGACGATTCAGCTCGTCAAGTCTGCTCTGATAGGACGTAATATCCACATACAGGACCATTGACGAAATTGCAAGATAAACAACCAGAGCGCCAACAGCTATTC
>DVLW01000144.1 GCA_018715285.1 Candidatus Faecivivens stercoripullorum
TCTTTTCCATTATAACGCACAATTTCTGGCGTGAGATAGTAGCCACTTATAAAAGACTGTTCTTCCACCTCATCTGAGGTACGCAAATCCTCCTCAGTCAGATTCAGCGCTTTTAAGACGTCATCCATATCCTTACGGTATAATCGTTCATAGAATTTGATCTGTTCCGGGGTCATCAGCAGGACGTTTTCAGGCTTTTCGACCTGCCCAAACTGGCAACCGGAAATGGAGAACACCATCAAAAGAGAAAGACATATCAGCAACAGATGTTTAAATCGTGATACAAATTTCATTTATATCCCTCATTTCTGCTCAGGATATCACAACTGTATTTTCTAAAAACTATACGATACTCTGTTCATTGGTCTCACCTCAGAAAAGGTTTATATATAAATTATATACAATAACTGAGTATACTGTCAATATCAATTTTAAAAGTGAAATTATTATAATTGTGTTTTATCTCCACTATCTGTCTGAAATCATGATATATAAAAAGGAGACTCCTTTTACAGAGTCTCCCAAAGGAAAATATTTTCCGATTATTTGCCGACGACTTCTTTAACAGTCTTGACGATGTTTTCAGAAGACAGGCCGTAGAGTTTGAGCAGGTCAACTGCGGGACCGGACTGGCCGAACTCGTCGTTTACGCCGATCTTCTTGACCAGGCAGGGGCATTTTTCAGCGCAGACATCTGCAACTGCACTGCCCAAACCACCGATAACCGAGTGTTCCTCAACGGTAACGATCTTGCCGGTTTCCTTGGCAGCCTTGACGATCAGTTCTTCATCCAGCGGCTTGATGGTATGGATGTTGATAACTCTTGCATCGATGCCATCAGCTGCCAGCTGCTGGGCAGCAACAACAGCCTCATTGACCATCAGACCGGTTGCAACGATGGTGACATCCTTACCATCACGCAGGGTAATACCTTTACCGATCTCGAAATGATAGTTCTCAGGGTCATTGAATACCGGCACAGCCAGTCTGCCAAAACGCAGGTAAACCGGTCCATCCAGTTCCATAGCAGCAGCGACAGCAGCTTTTGCCTCAACATCGTCCGAAGGAACGATAACGGTCATACCGGGAATGCTCCGCATCAGAGCGATATCCTCGCAGCACTGATGGGTAGCGCCGTCCTCACCGACCGAAATACCGGCATGGGTTGCGCCGATCTTGACCGGCAGACCCGGGTAACCGATCGAGTTGCGGACAACTTCAAATGCACGTCCGGCAGCAAACATTGCAAAAGAAGATGCAAAGACCTTCATGCCGGCAGCAGCCAGACCAGCTGCAACGCCCATCATATTTGCTTCCGCGATACCGCAGTCGAAGAAACGCTCGGGATAAGCCTTTTTAAAGATACCGGTCTTGGTAGCAGCCGCAAGGTCTGCGTCCAGAACGACCAGATTCGGGTATTTGGGTGCCAGTTCCTTGAGGGCGTTGCCGTAGGAATCTCTGGTTGCAATCTTTTTCACGTCAGCCATGATTAAGCTCCTTCCTTTCTTCTCAGTCCAGCGCTGCCAGAGCTGCATTCAGCTCAGCCTTTGCCTGCTCATACTGTTCAGCATTGGGCGCGGTGCCATGCCAGGAAACCTGATTTTCCATAAAGGAAACGCCTTTGCCCTTGACAGATTTCTGGATAATAGCGGTCGGTTTGCCCTTTACTTCACGGGCTGCCTTGAAAGCGGCCTCGATCTGATCAAAATCATGGGCGTCGATTGCGATGACATTCCAGCCAAACGCGGTAAATTTATCGGTAATCGGGTAAGAAGACATAACCTCAGTAATCGGGCCGTCGATCTGGAGGTTGTTGTTGTCGATGACAGCGACCAGGTTGTCCAGTTTGTAGTGAGCAGCAAACATAGCAGCTTCCCAGACCTGGCCTTCTTCGATCTCACCGTCACCGAGGATGGTATATACACGGGAATCCTCGTTTTTCAGCTTAGCAGCAAGTGCCATACCACATGCGGTAGAGATACCCTGCCCCAGCGAACCGGTGGACATTTCAACACCGGGAGTATCGTTCATGTTCGGATGTCCCTGGAGTCTGGAACCGATATGACGCAGGGTTGCAAGCTCCTCAACAGGGAAATATCCTCTTTCAGCAAGCGCTGCGTACAGAGCCGGAGCGGTATGTCCTTTGGACAGTACCAGACGGTCACGGCCTTCCATTTTAGGGTTGGCAGGATCGATGTTCATTTCCTTCCAATAAAGATAGGTCAGTGTATCAGCAATCGAGAGAGAGCCACCCGGATGTCCGGATTTAGCGTGAAAGGTTCCCTCAATGATACCCAGACGGATACGGGTCGCTGTTTTCTGGAGATTCAGTTTCTCTGCGCGTTCCATAAATACAATCATTCCTTTCTGTTGGTGCCATCAGAATATTGACTGTTTATGCTCGATGATATAGTCGATTGCCTCTGCAACTGCACCGGCAGTATTGTCTGCCTGGGTAGTCAGATCAGCAATCTGCTGGATTTCCGGCGGAGCGTTCACGGGCACAGCCGCAAAACCTGCCCAGCTGAGCATTTCGCGGTCATTCTCGTAGTCTCCCATTGCGGCAACTCTCCTTTTGGGAATCCCCAGCATATCGGCAAGCCGTTCAACACCGCTTCCCTTGCCGCCAGATGCCGGCAGCACTTCATAGAGCATTCGGTCACTCCTCACTAATTGTACACCATCTACCGGGTGTTTGTCCAGATACTTTATCAAATCTTCCATATATTTTTCATCACAAACAAACATGAACTTAACCCAGGGCAGATGTTCAATTGCTGAAAAGGTTGTTTTTTCATGCTTAATCGGATACCGATCGACCAGATGCCACTGCATATAAGAGTGCCAGTTAAGCAGATAGATCATATCCGGAGCAAAAATTTCAATACCAGGCACACCACCGGGTGCGTCCTGAAAGTCTTTCATCACCTGAAGCACCATCTTTTTTGCTTCAAGCGGAATTTCGGTATACCACAGCGGACGTTTATCCACCGGGTCATAAATCATACCGCCGTTAAACAGCACACAGGGTGTTGTAATCCCAAGCTGACTGATAAACCGTTCCACCATCGGAACCGGCCGTCCAGTCGCAAGAGCAAACTGTCCGCCTGCTGCAATAAAGCGTCTGACTGCCTCAACATTTGCCGGCGGAATTGAATCGTCATGGCAAATCAGCGTTCCATCGCAGTCACACGCCATCAGAATTCCCTGCATCGACCCGGACGTTACTTTCTTTCCCCTCCGCAGTTTCTCAAGAAAACGGGTAAAATATTCCGGAAGCTCTGAATCCAGCTCCAGATGTTCCCCGGTCACCGGATGCACAAATCCGACATTCTTTGCGTGCAGGCACTGTCCCTGGAGTTCTGTAATCACCTTTTGCGGGCCATACAGCGGGTCACCTGCAACCGGATGCCCGATTGCAGCCATCTGGACACGAATCTGGTGGGTTCTTCCGGTTTCCAGCGTCAGCCGGACATGGGTAAATCCCTCAAACCGTTCGAGAACCTCAAAATGAGTGACCGCTTCCCGTGCATCGGGAGCCAGCGGCGAGACAACCGCCATCTTTTTGCGGTCGGAACTGCTTCTTCCGAGGTAATCCCGGAGAGTTCCCCGTTCCTCTTTAATATTCCCATAAACCACCGCCTCATACTGACGGGTAAAGGAATGTTCCCGAATCTGGTCAGCCAGCCCGACATGTGCCCTGTCGGACTTTGCGACAATCAGCAACCCTGACGTATCCTTGTCAATCCGGTGGACAATTCCCGGACGCGCAACGCCGCCAATTCCCGACAACGAATCGCCGCAGTGCCACAGCAGCGCATGAACCAGCGTACCGGTATAATTTCCGGGAGCCGGATGCACGACCATTCCTTTCGACTTATTGACCACCAGCAGGTCAGCATCTTCATACACGATCTGAAGCGGAATATTTTCCGGAACAAGTTCCATCGCCGCAGGCGCCGGGATATTCACTTCCACCTGCATTCCTTCGGTCAGACGGGTATTTTTATCCTTTTTAACGGTAGGTTTTCCGTTCAGCTGTACACTGCCATCCTCAATCAGCTTCTGGATAAAAGAACGTGTCCGTCCTTCCAGCAGTTCACTCAGCCAGACATCCAGCCTTTTTCCGGCATCTGACGAAGAAACCGTCATATTCAGCATTTCAGCTGCCGGCAGCATTTCCTCATCCAACAAGTTATTCTGCATAACCGCCGCCTTTCACGATTTGACAGATGGATTGGATTCCGGGTTTTTGCCCTCATGCAGCATCTCCATAAACAAAATGACCAGCAGCACCGTAGTACCGCAGGTGACACAGATATCTGCAAAATTGAAAACGGCAAAGTTGATAATCCGAAAATCAATATAGTCGATTACATATCCTCTGTAAACCCGGTCGATCAGGTTCCCAACGCCGCCGCCGATAATCACCGCAGTGGTAAAAAGAGTTGCAGGTTTACGGATTTTGCCCATGATAATACCCGCAATCAGTACCAGCAGCACCAGCGCCGTTACCCAGATGAGCAGCCATTTCTGACCCTGCATCATTCCAAACGCCATGCCTCTGTTTTCGACATAGGTCAGGTGCAGTACGTCTTTTATCAGCGGAATATCACCAATCGGTGCAAGTTCTGTCTTGACCAGCAGTTTCAGCAGCTGATCGGCAACCGCCAGCAGTGCTGAGAGCAGCAGTGCAAGATAAGGTACCATACTTGATTCCTCCCACATTACAACAATCAAACGCCCTGCCCCATCTGAGCTTAAACCGTTCAGCCGGGACAGGGCGTACATGTTCATATCATTTTTTCAGATTACAGCAGGCTTTTAACCACACCAGCACATCTGGGGCAAAGGGTCGGATGCTCTGCGTCGCTTCCAACAGTCGGAAGTACCTTCCAGCAGCGTTCGCACTTGCCGCCTTCAGCGCGCAGTGCCTCAACTGCCAGACCTTCCACTTCACCGGTAGATTCAGCTGCACCTTTGACGACCTCAACCTGAGAAACAATAAAGAGGTCAGGAAGCTGTTCTTCCATCGAAGACAGAACGTCGTACAGTTCACCGTCACAGGTGAGCACAACTTTTGCTTCCAGCGATTTGCCGAATACCTTGGCAGCACGTTTTTCTTCCAGAGCTTTCTGAACCGCACTGCGGACCTGTGCAAGAGTTGCCCACTTTTCAGGAGCAGCAACCTGGATACCGGTCAGCTCAGGCATATCGTTGTAGAAAACGCTGCCCTTGTCCAGTCCGGCGCGTACCGGCATATGCTGCCAGATCTCTTCGGAGGTGAAGACCAGAATCGGCGAGATCAGACGAACAACTGCCGTCAGGATATCATAAATTGTCGTCTGTGCCGCACGTCTGAGGACACTTTCTTTGTTCTCACAGTACAGACGGTCTTTGATGATGTCCAGATAGAAGGAGGACATATCAACAGTGCAGAAATTCAGCACAGCATGGAAAGCAACATGGAAGTCAAATGCTTCATATCCGCTCTTGGCTTCACGGATGACCTCATCCAGACGACCATATGCCCACTTGTCCAGCTCAGTCAGCTGTTCAGGAGCAACGGCATCGGTATCAGGATTGAAGTCGCTGATGTTGCCGAGGATATAACGCGCAGTGTTACGAATCTTGCGGTATGCTTCTGCCAGCTGCTTGAAGATTTCCTTGGAGCTGCGGATATCGCTGTGATAATCAGCGGATGCAACCCACAGACGGAAGATATCTGCGCCGTACTGGTCGATAACCTCAGAAGGCGCAATCGAGTTGCCAGCAGATTTATGCATTGCCTTGCCTTCGCCGTCAACAACCCAGCCGTGGGTGCAGACAGCCTTATACGGTGCAGGCAGGCCGCAGGCAACTGCAGTCAGCAGTGAGGACTGGAACCATCCGCGGTACTGGTCAGCACCTTCCAGATACAAATCAGCAGGCCAGTTCAGTTCCGGACGCTGTTTCAGGACGCCGAAATGGGTTGTACCAGAGTCAAACCATACGTCCAGAATATCCTGTTCCTGTTTAAAGCTGTGGCAGCCGCATTTCGGGCAGGCAAAGCCTTCGGGCAGGAAGTAATCAGGAGTATGCAGGTACCAGGAATCGGAACCTTCTTTTCTGAACATTTCAGCGATTGCCTCAATAGTTGTCTCATTGACAATCGGCTCACCGCATTCTTCACAGTAAAGGACAGGAATCGGAACGCCCCATCTTCTCTGACGGGAGATGCACCAGTCGTTACGGTCGCGAACCATCGAAGTGATACGGTCGCGGCCCCATTCGGGAATCCATTCGACATCGTTGATTGCCTTGACAGCATCGTCCTTGATGGCGTCAACCGAGCAGAACCACTGTTCAGTTGCACGGAACATGACCGGTTCTTTACAACGCCAGCAGTGCGGATACTGATGGACGATATCCTCAGTTGCGAGGATTGCGCCACAGGCACGCAGGTCAGCCAGAATCGGACCGTTGGACTCAGCAGTCTTCATACCAGCATAAGGGCCGGTTTCAGCGGTCTGACGGCCTTCTGCGTCAACCGGTACAATCATCGGGATTTCCGGATACTTCTGGCAGACGATAAAGTCGTCCGCACCAAAGCCAGGTGCAGTATGAACGCATCCGGTACCGGAATCCAGTGTGACATGGTCGCCGACGATAACCATCGAAACGCGGTCATACAGCGGATGACGTGTCTTCATGTATTCGCAGTCAAGGCCGGTGAAATGACCGACCAGCTCGTAATCTTCAATGCCGGCAGTCTTCATGACACCGGGTGCAAGCTCGGTTGCCATGACATAGTACTCGTCACCGGTATGGACGAGGGTATAATCAAAATCAGGGTTGAGCGAAATTGCGAGGTTGCCAGGGATAGTCCAGGTTGTAGTTGTCCAGATGACAAAGTAAACCTTGGATACATCTACGCCCATCGACGCAAAGAATCCCTTATCGTCAGTTACTTTAAACTTGACAAAGATAGAAGTACAGGGGTCTTCCGCGTACTCGATCTCAGCTTCAGCCAGTGCGGTACCGCACTCAGGGCACCAGTAAACCGGTTTCAGGCCGCGGTAGATCATGCCTTTTTCCGCCATCTTGCCGAATACACGGATCTGCTCTGCCTCAAATTCGGGTTTGAGGGTGATATAAGGGTCCTTAAAGTCGCCAGTTACGCCCAGACGGATAAACTGTTCCTTCTGGCTCTCGACATAACCCATTGCAAACTCACGGCAGATTTCCCGCAGACGGGGAACCGAAACGCCGTTTTTATCGACACCGATCTTTTTGAGTGCTTTCAGCTCGGTAGGAAGGCCATGGGTATCCCATCCCGGGACATACGGAGACTGGAAACCGGTCATATTCTTATATTTAACGATCATATCCTTGAGCACCTTATTCAGTGCAGTACCCATATGAATATCACCGTTTGCATAAGGAGGGCCATCATGCAGAACATATTTCGGTTTTCCTGCGTTGCGCTTAATCATATTTTCATACAGATCAATCGCATTCCAGTGTTTAATAAATGCAGGCTCCTTTTTGGGAAGCCCAGCCCGCATATCAAAATCCGTCTGGGGCAGATTCAGGGTCTTATTGTAGTCCTGGGGATTTGCCATAGCTTTCATTCATTCCTTTCAGTTATCTGATATCCGCTTTTCAGCTGAGTTTAACCTCGCCGAACTTCTCGGTAAACGAGCCCGAGTTAAAAGCGAATTCTTCTGCACTTTTTGTTTTTTCTTTTTCTTCCGGCTGAGCAGTTTTCTGGTCTGCT
>DVLW01000145.1 GCA_018715285.1 Candidatus Faecivivens stercoripullorum
CGATACGGGCTTTTAAAGATATTACAGACAGATTATTTCAGCAGATTGGAGCTGATCGAAAAATCGTTTCCGGACGGTTCCATCAGCATACCGCCGGCAATACCGATACGGATTTTGCCATGTTCGCCTTCAATGTGAACGGTGACAGTCTTGCCGGAACGGGTCGCAGTAATGGTAAACTTATGCTCACCTGTCTGAGAAACCACGTCAGCAGATGCAGTCGCACCATCCCGCAGGCCGAAAATACGGATTTCGGGATTTTCCTCATAATCATAATCCGGACGGTCATCATGGCTGCCCAGTACCAGAATCGTGTTTTCACGGACAAACAGCGGCAAGGTAAAGTAATCATATTCACCCTTGTGCCAGCCGCCACCCTGTACTGTTTCTCCGGTAAACCAGTCGGTCCAGAGACCTTCCGGCAGGTAATATTCACCGATATTGTTCGGATTCATGATCGGTGCAACCAGAATGCTGTCGCCCAGCATATACTGGGTATCGGCAAAGGGGGCTGTCCGGTCATCCGGGAATTCCAGCAGCATCGGACGCATCATTGGGATACCCTTGGTATGCGCTTCAACCGACATCTGATACAGATACGGCATCAGGCGCATTTTCAGCTTGGTAAACGCGCGGGTAACCTCGACAGCTTCCTCACCGTACATCCACGGCACTTTATAAGCATTACTGCCATGGTAACGGCTGTGAGAAGAAAGCAGGCCGAACTGGGTCCAGCGTTTGAAGATATCATAATCCGACTGACCTTCAAATCCGCCGATATCGTGGCTCCAGTAGCCAAATCCGCACAGTGCCAGCGACATACCGCCACGCAGAGACTGTGCCATCGACGGGTAATTGGGCAGGTTATCGCCGCCCCAGTGTACCGGGAACTGCTGACCGCCGGCAGTTGCGCTGCGTGCAAACAGGCAGGCTTTCTCTTTGCCATAAACCTCTTCCAGCAGATCATAGACGGCCTTGTTGTACAGATAGGTATAGTAGTTATGCATCTTGTCCGGGTCGGAACCATCGTGATAAACGATGCCATATTTAGCAGCCTTGGGGCCATAATAGGGGTCCTGTACCGGAATCCGCTCACCAAAGTCGGTCTTGAAGGCGTCAACGCCCATCTCGCACAGCTGGCGCAGATAGCCCTGATACCATTTGACCGCTTCCGGATTGGTAAAGTCGACCAGTGCCATACCAGCCTGCCACATATCCCACTGCCAGACGCTGCCATCCCCTGTCTTGACAAAATAGTCATGCTCCAGACCTTCTTTGAACAGACGAGATTTCTGAGCAATATAGGGGTTAATCCAGCAGCAGACCTTGATACCGCGGTCGTGAATCTTTTTCAGCATTCCTTCCGGATCTTTAAAGGTATCCTCGTTCCAGACAAAGTCAGTCCACTGGAATTCCTTCATCCAGAAGCAGTCAAAATGGAAAACAGTCAGCGGGATTTTGCGTTCCAGCATTCCGTCAATGAACGAAAGAACAGTCTCTTCGTCATAATTGGTGGTAAACGAAGTGGACAGCCACAGACCAAAAGTCCATGCAGGCAGCATCGGCGGACGGCCGGTCAAGCCGGTATAATTGGTGATGACTTCCTTATAATCATCGCCGCCGATCACCATATATTCCATCGACTCACCGGGAACGGAGAACTGCACACGGTTGACAATCTCGGAGCCGATTTCGTAGGATACTTCGGCGGGAGTATTGACAAACAGGCCATATCCCTTTGTAGACAGATAGAACGGAATATTCTTATACGCCTGTTCCGAGTTGGTACCGCCATCTGCATTCACCAGATCAACCGACTGACCGTTTTTGACAAACGGGCCAAAACGTTCGCCAAGTCCGACAATCTGCTCAGCTACATCCAGCGAAAGCTGTTCACGCATATATGTAGTTCCATCCGGGCCGTACAGGTGCGCCATTCCACGGAATCCCGTTTCGGTCAGCAGACGGCCGTCCCAGTAAAAACGGATGCCCCATTCACCGTTGATGGAAGTTTCCGCAGTCAGCTTGCCGCTGCGCAGAACTGCACGGTCGCCATCTGTTTCGACAACGCCGCAATCGGTTGTGTTCAGGACAAAATCCGGGCCCTTTTTGCAGGCACCCATAAAGTTTTCCATCCGAACAGAAATTACTCCTTCGGCAGGTGCCGACAGGGTAATCGTCATCTGTCCGCAGTTGAGGGTCATACCGCGATGGGTAACCGGATGATACGGACCATAAAGGGTGATCGAACGGGCATCAGTATGTCCCGCATAGCTGCATGCAGGCGCTTCCAGAGTAAATCCGGGTCTGACCTGCCACATTCCGTCGCTGAATCTCATAGATATACTTCCTTTCTGTTATACAACGGGCATATCTCCGACTGTCAATAAAAAGCTATTTCAGCCGATTGAAAACCTTATACTTAAAACGTGCTGATAACTTCCTCATCCAGTGAACGAAGCAGCTGTACCGCCAGCTTCACTGCACTTTCGTAGTCATGAATCGATGCAAAACCATGATGGGTATGTGCATACCGAACCGGTACGCTCAATACGATGGTCGGAACACCCTGTCCGGTCAGATTGATCTGTGCACCGTTGGTACGTCCGCCGGTTCTGACCGCCTGCTGGGTTGGGATACCGTACTCTTTTGCAAGATCAAGGGTATACCGCATCAGCCGCGGGTTGGTAATCATCCCCAGGTCATAATGGCGCAGCATCACACCGCGTCCCAATCCGGTCTGAATCTCACCGGGCGGTGTAAAGGTATCATCGGCCGGTGCACCTTCAAACACAATCGCAAGATCGGGATGTACCGTCCGAGCTGCTACCTGCACGCCCCGGTCGCCGACCTCTTCCTGAGAAGAAAGTACGCCGGTGACATCAACTGCCAGCTCTTCCCCATCCAGTTCCCGCAGGGTATCACAAAGTACGCCGCATCCGACACGGCAGTCAAATGCTTTGCCCAGCATCACGCCGTTTTTCTCGTTATATTCAAAGTCAACATCCGGCACAACTGGTGCTCCTGTCTCCATGCCAAACGAAACCGCTTCATCATAACTGGTCGCGCCGACATCAATGACCATCTCGGAAATCTCCGGCGTTTTCCCGCGTTCCGCTGCCGACTGGAAATGAACCGGCCGGGTTGCAACCACACCAGTAATCCAGCTGCCCTGGACCGTCCGTACCCGAACCCTTGAAGCAGGTACTGTATAATTCACCCATCCGCCAAGCGGCAGAAAACGCATCGTTCCATCCGCCAGAATCGACCGGATCATGAATCCGACTTCATCCGAATGTGCATCCAGCATGACTACCGGACGCTGTCCGTTGTTTTCCTGACGGGACAGGTACAGATTGCGAAGCGAGTCTTCCTGACAGGCAGCCAGTTCCTGCATCTCTTCCCGGGCAACGGCAATTGCCTCATCCTCAAAACCGGATGGACCATTGGCGTCAGAGAGTTTGCTGATTAATTCCAATGAGCGTTTTCGATTCATTGATTCGACCCCCATTCAATACAGTTCTTTTCAGACCGTTAACGTGCACGGTCGTATTGAACCAATCTGTTGAAACACTCTCAAATCAAGGATATTCTAGCACGAAAAAGTCAGCTTGACAAGACGGGTTTTGAAAATTTTATACAAAATAATCAAAATTTGAAAAACATTTACCGTCTATAAAAAATGTCCGCCAGCCGTTTACATTCCTATCTCTTCATGCTATAATAAGCCAGATAAGAGGTGCATAATAAAATGGAACATTTTGATTCGATATCATATAGTAAAATGTTGGATAAATCGTTACAGTCAGAAGTCGTCCACCGCCTTTCTCAATACGGTTTGACGCTGGCTACTGCCGAAAGCTGTACCGGCGGACTGATCGCAAGCCGGATTACCGATATTTCCGGTTCATCTGCCGTTTTTCACTGCGGAATGGTCACCTATTCCAATGATATGAAGATAAAAATGCTGGGTGTGAACCCTAAAACTCTCCACGATTTCTCCGCGGTTTCAGCTGAGACTGCTGCTGAAATGGCACGCGGCGTCCGCCGGTTTTCCGGAGCAGATATTGCGGTCGCGGTCACGGGAAACGCTGGTCCGCTCCCGTCTGAGGGGAAACCAGTTGGCGAGGTATATATATCCCTGTGCTGTGACTGGCATGAAATAACGCTTCGTCTGGAATACGGAGAATTGTCGGAAGGCAATGTTCGTGAACAGATCCGGTTCCTTGCTTCTGACAAGGCTTTGCAGATGGTACTGGAAGCAATCAATCTGCGGGAGGAATCCAAATGAACATTCAATTTATCATTGAAGTAATCGGTACCATTGCTTTTGCTTCATCCGGCGCGATGGTTGCAATCCGAAAAAGACTTGACCTGTTCGGCGTGCTGGTGCTGGGTGCGACAACGGCTGTCGGCGGCGGTATCATCCGGGATATCATTCTCCAGATTACACCGCCCGGTTCTTTCCAGAACCCGGTTTATTTTATGCTGGCGGCAATTACGGTCGGTGTGATCTTCCTGATCTGCTATCTGAATCCGTATTTTCTGGATATGCGCTTTCTGGAAGGGTATGAAAGACTGATGAATATCCTGGACGCAATCGGTCTTGGAGCGTTCACTGTACTGGGTGCACAGAAGGCAGTATATGCCGGATATGAAAACTACCGTTTCCTCGCGATTTTCCTTGGGGTCGTCACCGGCGTCGGCGGCGGTCTGCTGCGGGATATGATGGCTGGCATTACACCGTATATCCTGAAAAAACACATCTACGCCTGTGCTTCTATCCTGGGAGCGATGGCATATATCTACGGCAGACTGTTGATTCCCGATTCCCTCGCACTTGTGATCGGCGCCGCTGTTGTCATTATCGTGCGGATGCTGGCAACCAAATACCGCTGGAACCTGCCGGTCGCGCGTATACCAAAAAGTAAGTAAACTGTTTGGAAAAATCAGAAAATTGGAGGACTTTTTCAAACATGTTATACTGGATTATTGCAACAGTGGCTGCTTTCTTTGTTAAAGGGCTGTGCGGCTTTGCAAATACACTGGTGTTTACTTCGATTCTGAGTTTTGGGGTCAGCAATGCAAATATCTCACCGGTTGAACTGCTGCTCGGGTTTCCTACCAATGTGATACTTGCATGGAAAGAAAGGAAATCCATCCGCTGGGGTATCTGTCTGCCGCTGGCGCTGCTGGTTGTGATTGGAACTATCCCCGGCGCACTTTTTCTGAAAAATGCCGATTCAGGCAGCATTAAAATTGTATTTGGCGTCATTATCGTTCTGATTGGACTGGAAATGCTGCTGCGGAGCCGAAATACGGCTGGATTGAAACAATCCAAGGTTGTTCTTGTAATAATCGGGATTCTTTCGGGCGTTCTATGCGGACTGTATGGAGTCGGTGCACTCCTGGGTGCGTATATCAGCCGGGTAACCGATGACAGCCACTCTTTCAAGGCAAATATCTGCATCGTATTTGTAATCGAAAATGTATTGCG
>DVLW01000146.1 GCA_018715285.1 Candidatus Faecivivens stercoripullorum
TCATCGCCGCCATCCTTGACGACGCCGCATATTGCGGTATCCTGTCGGATATACAGCTCGGCAGGTTCTACCTGAACCGGTATTCCCTTCGGTGTCACCAGAGAAAGTATCTCCGGTTTTCTGCCGGTAAGCAGCAAAACAGCCGCTCCTGCCGCTGCAAGGGCGGCGCAGGTCCCGGTCGTATATCCGCAGCGCAGCATTTTATTTCCACTGCGTACAGAATAATCCAGTGCCATTTGCTTTTCTCCCCGTTTACAGAAGTTCACGCAGATGCTGCCGGTACATCTGCTGAACAGCAGGATTCATTCCCAGGCCTTCCATGATACATTCTGTCCGGTAACCTTCCCGGTTCAGACAGCTTTTCCAGCTGTCTGACTGGTCGCCTGCCATATCATTGAGCGCATGATCTCCGGCAACCAGCATCATCGGTACAGTACGCACACCGGTACAGTTTTTCCCCTTAAGATGGCTGATAACCTCCATGATATCCGGCCATCCGTCTACTGTCGCGACAAAGACATCTGTCCTGCCCATCATATGAAATACCGTCTGCATCGCCGGATACACCACATCCGAAAAATGCGGCGTCCCATGTCCCATCAGAAGCAGACATTCATCTTGTTTTTGCGGATACTCCTTTGACAGAATCCCGGCCAGAGTCTGCAAATCGCGAATATTGGACAGCAGCGGAACTCCCAGCTTTATTGACGGGAATCGTACGCGGGCTGCTTCCACACTGGCACGCAGATTCTCATATTCCAGCCCGTACAAAAAATGCGTCGGCTGAATCACAATCTGGTCATAAGAACCATCTGTCAGTTTTTCGAGTGTCTCTTCCATACTCCAGACGATTTCACCCTGATCTGCCAGCCGGCGGCGGATAGTTTTACTGGTATATGCACGAAAAAAGTCTGCCTGCGGCATTTCCTGATGCAAGGCATTTTCGACTGCCGTAATGCTTTTTCTTGCAGCCGGTACGCTTGTACCAAAGCTGACGCAGAGTAATGCTGTTTTCAACGTTCTTTCCTCCCGGGGTTATGATCTGACAGATACCGGCGCGGCATCTTTGCATGGAATCAGTGAAATCTCGGATACTGCTGCACAAAGCATCGCTTTCTATCAGCATACCCCTGTCTAACTGAGAATTACATCTTCCGCCACCGCGATCTGTCAACTTTTATGCAAACCAAAATAAAAACGACCTCTCTCAAAATACATGAGAAAGGTCAGCAAAAACCAGAAGGCAAGCAAAAAACATACCCCCAGATTCTGTCATGCAGATGTTTGGTCCGTCCATCGCATGATTTCTGCCTTTTCCGCAGTATGGAATACAAGGCAGGTCTTCCGGCTCAGGCGTCATCGTATCCAGCTGGTCTTCCCATGGTCAATCCACAGTGACATCATTCAGCCGGAACTCTGCCATCACGGCGGCGGTCCCGCACGGGATTTGCACCCGTTTCCCTATTATACCGGCCCGCACAGTGCTGCCGGTCACCTTATATTCATTTTCTGTCAGGATACCATATCCGACAATATTTCGCAATAGTCTGTTCCGGTTTTTTACCGCCGAATCTGGTACAACAGCGCGTTGCAGATTGCGGCAGCCACATTACTGCCTCCTTTGCGGCCTCTGGCAACAATATACGGCAGATCTGTTCCCAGAATCAGTTCCTTGCTTTCCACCACATTGACAAAGCCAACCGGTACACCGATAATCAACGCCGGCTTTACTTTCCCCGCCTTAATCTGCTCATAAAGAGAAATCAGTGCAGTCGGAGCGTTACCGATCGCATAGATGCATGGTTTTGGAAGACTGGCTGCCCGTTCCATCGATACGATTGCACGGGTAATGCCTCGTTCTTTGGCTTCCTGTGCCACATCCGGGTCAGACATAAAGCAGTGTACTTCTCCGCCGAGGCTGCCCAGAATGGTTTTATTGATACCCGCCTTTGCCATCTGGGTATCGGTCACGATATCGCATCCGGCGCGGAGCGCTTCAATCCCCTTTGAGACAGCGTGCGGTGAAAATACAAGATTATCGGCATAATCAAAATCAGCGGAAGTATGAATCACCCGTTTGATAACAAGTTCATTCTCCGGGTCCAGCCTGCGGTCTCCCAGAAGTTCCGTAATGATTTCAAAACTGCGTTTTTCGATATCCATCGGTTTTATCTGTTGAATCATTCTGTATCATTCCTTTCTGACCGGCATGTATTCAAGCACTGGTCAGAGCGTATGCCGCAGTGTGACATTCTGCCAGCTGCGGCAGATTCTCTTTCATTGTATCGGCAGATGATATTTTTGTCAATCATTTGGGGATGGAATCGCTGTCTTACTGTTTCTTCTTTGGGCAAAACAGACAATATATCCAAAGCTGTATGGCTATATCACACAACTAACTGAGTTGACAAACTTTTTCCCGATTGTTATAATCAAAACAAATAGAATGCCGTTTTCCGGCATCAATCCCTGTCCAGGAGTGTGATTCATCTGTGAATATCGTTATGTCAGGACTGGAACACAGCCTGGCACCCATCCATTTACGGGAACGCCTTTCCTTTACGAAACTTCAGACCGCGGAAATAATCGGCAAAATTTACGATTTTCCGCATATCTCAGGCTGTGTACTGCTTTCAACCTGTAACCGGACAGAGCTGTACCTTTCCTGTACCGAAGAGGTAAATCCCGGAGAGCTGCTGTGTAAAGCGGCTGGAATGGAATATACCCAATATCAGCAGATGTTTGTCACCCATTCCGGTCATCAGGCAGTACAGCATCTGATGGAAGTATCAGCCGGACTCCGTTCCCGTATCTGGGGCGAAGATCAGATCATCTCTCAGGTAAGGGATGCAATATCCATCGCACGTCAGGCACATACAACCGACCCGGTTCTTGAAACCCTTTTCCGTTTTGCCATCTCTGCCGGAAAAGAAGTCCGTACCAAAGCCCGGCTCACTGCGGTTTCATCCTCTGCTGCAAGCATGGCTGTTGCGCTTATAAAAGAAAAACTGGGGCCGCTTACCCACAAAAAGGCAATGGTCATTGGCAATGGAGAAATGGGACGGCTTGCCGCTTCTCTTTTGCAGAAGGAAGGCTGTGATGTTCTGGTTACGCTGCGCAGTTACCGCCATGGAGAAACCATTGTCCCACCCGGCTGCGGCGTTGTGCCATATGATGAACGGATGCAGCATATGAACGGAATAGATATTCTCATTTCGGCAACTACCAGCCCCCATTATACCGTAACGGCTGACCAGCTTTCATCTCTGTCCCATCCGCCGGTTATTGCGGTAGATCTGGCCATTCCGCGGGATATCCAGCCGGAAGCCGGAAATATGCTGGGATTATCCTTATATAACATTGATGACCTCGGGTCTTTTCTGGAAAACCGTACCGTGCCTGAAAATGTTTCTGCTATTCTCCAAACCCAGATGAACAATTTTTACCGCTGGCTGGGGTACAAAGATTGTATGGGTTCGGTAGACAGCCTCAAACAGGCGATCATCCAGCGTCTGCTTCGTACCGGACAGCTGAATGAAGAACTGTCTGTCGAGGAAATTATCGAGCTTTCGGTCGGTAAAACCGTTGACCTGCTGGTTTCCGGACTGGCCGAGAGAATTACATCGGAAAATCTGGAAAAATGTGAAAGTAAAATCCGCCTGCATACCAACTGATGCACCAAAACTGAAAAGAGGTTGCCTATGGATTTGAAAGGGTTTCGTTTTCCACTGTTTGTCGATCTGAACGGGAAAAAAGCAGTTGTCATCGGCGGCGGCAAAATTGCACTTCGGCGTGCCGGTGTACTGCTTTCTTTTGGCGCAAAGGTCACTGTCATTGCGCCGCAATGCGAGGCTGTTCCGGAAGGAGCGGTCTTTTTTCAGCGCAGGTATGAAAAAGGTGATCTGGCCGGTGCATTTCTTGCAGTAGCAGCGACTAATGATCGGAATGTAAACCGGCTGGTGGGACAGGAAGCAGCAGAACGCGGTATCCTGGTCAGCGTGGCTGACCGGAAAGAGGAAAGCAGTTTCTTTTTTCCCGCAATATGCACTGGAAATGGGCTGGTAGCCGGAATTGTATCGGGTGGAGAAGAACATAAAAAAACCGCTGCCGCCGCACGGGCAGTCCGCACCGTTTTGGAGGAATTGGAATGAAAAAAATAGTTATCGGCAGCCGGGAAAGCCG
>DVLW01000147.1 GCA_018715285.1 Candidatus Faecivivens stercoripullorum
TGACCAGTTCCGTACCATGATTCAGATTATGCTGCCTCAGGCGATGAATATCGGTTCGGTTATTATCCTGAACTCGGTAGTCGGCCAGTGGAACGCCTGGCTGCCTGCATCCATCTATGTACCGAATGATAAAAAGCTCTGGCCGCTGCAGCTGTGGGTCAAGCAGATTACTGCGGATAACGAAAACTTCCTGAACACCTCTAACCCCGATTACAGCCGGTATCTGATTAAGTTTGCGGTTATTATCGCCGCTACTCTGCCGATTATTGTGCTGTTTCCCTTTTTCCAGGATAAGCTGGAGAAGGGTGTAATCGCCGGCGGTGTAAAAGGATAACAGAAAGGTATTTTCTGGCGGTATGTGATTTAAAAGAAAGGAGCATTCCTGATGTCAATCTTTGATCCGGAGAGCAAGTTTGTACAGCTTACCAATACAATGCTGGATTATCTCAAGCTCGGTCTGCTGTTTATGGCGTTTTCCATTCCGGTGGTTACGATGGGAGCGGCAGCAGCGGCGACAATGACGGTCGCTTTGAAGATGGCAAGGGGAGAAGCTCCGGCGGTCTGGGGACCATTCTGGAAAGCATTTCGTGAAAATTTTAAGCTCGGAACGATTTTGCTGCTGTTTTTTGGACTGCTTTTTGTCCTGCTGGGATTTGACTGGTACCAGGTCATGCAGATGGAAAGTACGGCTGTCATACGGGTTGTACGGGCTGGAATTGTCCTGCTGGTACTGGTGCTGACTTCGACGGCGCTTTACAGCTTCGCAATTATTGCCCGCTATGAACTGAGGCTGAAGGCGGTACTGCGCAATGCTGTCATCTATACATTGCTCTACTTCCCGAAAAACCTGCTCACCATCCTGATGATCGCTGCCGGTATACTGGCCTATGCGTTTCTTGTACCGCTGATTCCATTGGTGGTAACAGTTGTGCCGCCGGTTGTCATCTGGTATTTTGCAAAGGTCTGTACCGCTGCATTCCATAAATCAGAGTCTGCGGCAGAGAATATTGCGGAATAATCCATTTATCGTAGATTTTGTAGTACTAAAGGAGGAACTGAAATGGGAACCGTTATATATGATCCGCTGCAAGACCCGCGTTTTCAATCGCCTTATATCGATGCAGACGAGTGGCGGGAACGTCCGATGCCGGATGGCAGCACCCTTCCGTTTCGGTATATTCATGGCGGATTTGAGGGTACCGGTGTAAAATTCCTTTTCTGTTTTCCGGAAGCAGAGCGGTATCAGGGCAGATTTTATCAGTATCTCTCTCCATTCCCGGGACCGGATGAGGAAATTGCATCGCTGGGCCGGCTGGGAGTGAATGACCGGATTGGTTTTTGTCTGGCATATGGCGCCTATTCGGTTGAAAGCAATATGGGCTCAACGGCTATGTTCGGTGGTCAGGCGGATGCAACGCTCTGCTGGAAGTCGAGTGCCGCGGTCGCTGAGTACTCAAGGGTAAAGGCAATGGAAATTTACGGCTGCACACGTCCTTATGGATATGTGTATGGGGGTTCCGGCGGTGGATATAAGACGATTTCCTGTGTGGAAAATACCCGTGCATGGGATGGCGCGGTTCCGTATGTCATCGGTTCGCCCTATTCGCTGCCCAATACCATCACCATGCATGCACAGGGTCAGCGGGTATTGCGCCACAGCTTTGGTAAGATTTTGGATGCTCTGGATGCCGGTGGAAGCGGTGACCCATATGCCGGATTGAATCGTGATGAAGCGGATATGCTCAGGAAACTGACCCGAATGGGATTCCCGCCGATAGCCTGGTATCTGGAAGCAATGGGACATATCGACTCCGGCAGTCTGCCGGTGTTGCTGCCGGGTGTGAAGGCAATGGACCCTAGCTATTTTACCGACTTTTGGACTAAACCCGGTTATATGGGTGCAGACCCGGATTTGACTGCCTGCCGTGACCGTCTGCAATTTACCGGAAAGGTCAAGTCGGTTCGTCTGCCAAACGATTCTGGTACAGACTCCGGTATCGGAATGAATGGGGTGGACGATGCCTGGAAAAAACAGCTGGCTGATGGAAAAGATGCCTGGATAGAGCTGGAAGAAGTGCCTCAGGGAGATGATCTCTATCTTGAAGGTGTCAATATTACGGTTACGACCGGTGAAGCGTCCGGAAAATCACTGCTGCTTCGTGATATTATCCGTAAATCTGAGGGAAAAGGTGGATATCTGACCATTGGCATGTGCTATGGTTTGGAGGATATATCCGGCGTTTTGGGTGCACTGCATCCCGGAGATATGGTCACGCTGGATAATTCCGATTATATCGCCGTCCAGTCCTATTACCGCCACCAGTGTCCGCCTGACCTTGACTGCCACGCATGGGACCAGTTCCGCAATCCTGATGGAACACCGGCGCTTCCACAGCGTCCGGTGCTGATGGGACCTGGATTTACCGGTACCGGTATGCCGCAGGATGGCAACATTCAGTGCAAGATCATCAATATTCAGGCACTAATGGATGAATCGACCTGTCCATGGTGTGCTGACTGGTATAAAAACAAGGTGGCTGCTGCAAAGGGTAGTCTGGACAATCACCGGGTATATTATATGGAACGGTGTATGCATGGTGATACCGATGCCCTTCAAAATTATATGGTGGTCAACTATATGGGTGCCCTGCGTCAGTCGCTGCTTGATCTGGCGGCCTGGGTTGAAAAGGGAATAGAACCGCTGCCTTCTACACGGTATACATACGATCAGGAAAACGGACAGATTGTTCCGGAATCTGATATGAAAACCCGCGGCGGTATCCAGAGCGTCGTTCGCCTGACTGCCAATGGTCAAAAGTGTGCACGGGTAAAGAACGGTGAAACAGTCCATTTGGAAATCAACGTTCAGCTGCCGCCCGGAACCGGTGAAGTCACCGGAATTGCACTGGCAGACCGCGAACTGAGTGAAACGGAATCCAAATACCACCCTGACCGCCATCCTGAAAAAGGCAATGGATACGGTGGAAGAACGGCGGTATCAGGAACGGATGGAGCATTTTGGCCAGCAGTATATTGATATGGTCAGCGCCAAGAGCGGGGACGCCAGTGAGGATGCAGTGGAAAAGGTGGAACGGTATATCCGGGAACACCTTTCTGAAGAACTCAGCGTGAAAAATCTGGCGGACATGGTGTATGTAGGCGCAGACCACCTGACGCGCACCTTTAA
>DVLW01000148.1 GCA_018715285.1 Candidatus Faecivivens stercoripullorum
CCTCGTCACATGCCCGGCGGATTTTTTCCTCCTGGGTCAATTTTGGTTTATCAAAAAGCGGCATATTCATCCTTCTTTCGTTCAGCTTTCTTTCAGTTTAACGGAATCTGTTTCCGGTGTCAACAAACGAAAGATAAACTTTTATCGAATCCGCTCTGCCATCCGGTCAACCACGAAATGCTTCCGCTGCCTTGTTCGCGTTGATCGCTTCTGCTAAGCAATTCGCTTGGCAGTGAAAATAGCAGTCTTTGCAAACGCGCCGGGCAGATTGTACGAAAAACTAGCCGGGCAGCAAGCCGTTTACAGCCGTTCTCTGACTTCCTCAGCCGACGGAATGGAAGCCTGTGCACCCGGACGAGATACCGCAATCGACGCGGCGGTATTGGCATAAAGGAGTGCCTTTTTCAGATCGCCGTCATAGGCTGATACAAACGCAGCGGTAAAGCAATCACCTGCTGCCGTTGTATCGACGACCTCCGACTCGACTGCCGGAACCAGTATGCTGTCATTTCCTTTTCCAACTGCCAGCACGCCTTTGCTGCCCAGTGAAACGAGCACCATCCCGGCGCCCTTTTGCAGCAGTGCTTTTGCAGCCGTTTCACACTGCTCTACCGTATCGGTCGGCATTCCGGTCAGGACAGCCAGTTCTGTCTCATTCGGCTTGACGAAATCAGCCAGCGTAAACAGTTCTTCCGGCAGTCCGCTGACAGCCGGTGCCGGGTCGAGAACAACGGTCTTACCGAGCGACTTTGCGAGCCTTGCGGCATAAAGCACCGTCTCGACCGGAATCTCCAGCTGCATAACCAGACAGTCGGCATCCTCAATCAGCTTTCTTCCGCGGTCAACGTCTGCCGGGCTTACCTCACCGTTTGCACCTGCGAGGATGATAATTGCATTTTCGCCTGTTCTCTCGACCGTGATAAATGCCTGACCAGTCGGAGTATCGCTTTCCCGGATACCGGAGACATCCACACCAACCGAACGCAAATTCCCGGTCAGCATCCGTCCGGCGTCATCCTTTCCGACCGCGCCGATCATGGCAGTCGCACATCCGAGCCTGCCGAGTGCATAGGCCTGATTCGCGCCTTTACCGCCGGGACTCAGCCGCAATGAATCCGCAGAAACCGTCTGTCCGGGTTTGGGCATCCGTTCAAGGCCGATGGAATAATCCAGATTCAGGCTTCCAACCACTACCGCACGTTTCATATTATACACAGCCTCCTTTGCGCAGCTGATTTTATTTGTTTATATTATACTATATTCTCCCCATACCGTCAAATCCGGGAACAGAGATTCACTCCATTCCCGGACGGCAAAATACATATCAATTAGTCAATGAAAAAGTCTGCAAACGGGTCAAATCCAGGTCATCAGGACAGTGCCGACATTGGGCTGGAGAGTCAGCTGCACCTCATAGAATCCATCCGAAGCCGAGAGCTGTTTTGCAGGAGTAATTTCACCGGTAAAGGTCTTCCACACCTCGGGAAGCGCCGTCGACGGCACACGGACAGTCAGCTGCTGAGGTTCGCCGGTGAAGTTGACAAAGAAGTATTCCCTTGTATCGCCCTTACGGTAACGGATATAGGCAACACCCGACAAATCCTCATCATTGTGCATAACCGGGTCGACAATCCATTCCGG
This sequence comes from Candidatus Faecivivens stercoripullorum, assembly GCA_018715285.1. Taxonomy (GTDB): domain Bacteria; phylum Bacillota; class Clostridia; order Oscillospirales; family Ruminococcaceae; genus Faecivivens; species Faecivivens stercoripullorum. The sequence goes on from DVLW01000148.1 coordinate 1,642, forward strand.
ATAGCAGCGGTGGTTATTGGGACAGGTGGACATTCCCTCGACAACCGTCATCGGAGACGGAACGACGGTATTCAGCCAGCCACCAAGCGTTTCTGCATCCGAAGCGTCGGCAATAAAATGCAGTTTTCCTTCCGCCTTGAGTGCCTCGAAAACAGCTTTTACTTCAGTATCGTCCTCCTTGCGCATTCCATACACCGGCAGGCAGTCCATCACGCAAAGATAACCTCCCTGACGTGCAAATGCATCCAGCAGCCGTGCCGTTTTGACCGGCAGAACTTCCGCCATCGGCAGTACAAACGCTTTATATTCCGCACCGGTGCGCTGGTTGACCAGTTTTCCGTCCACCACTTTAAACAGTCTGGCTGCGTCCGACGGGAAGACGGTGAAGTCGATATTCTGTTCCAGCAATCCTGTCAGCAGCAGCTGTTCATTCCGGTCGATCTCGACTGCGCGTTTATCCGCCAGCAGCGGCCCACGCTGGTACATCGTCTGGTACCCTTGCTGCCCGATATAATGCAGCCAGAAGGCTTCCTGCGGATGATATACCAGTACATCAGTTTCCTGCCGTCCGCCGGTCAGCAACCCATACATCCGACGGGTCATCCGGTTGGCTTCCGGCATACGGTCCCAGTGTGCCCACTGGAAGAATTCGGAAGGCGGCCAATCTTTGGCGCGTTCATCCCGGATGGAATAGAAAAAGCCGTGATTGACAATCGTCTTGATGCCCTGAAGGTACATCCACGAAACCATCCGCAGGTATTCCTCAAAGCTGAGGTCCCATCCGCATCCGGCAAATACCTCAACCTGTGCGCCGTCTTTGCCGTAGCACTCGCCCGCAGAGGTTGCAAATTTGATGTTCAGGCTGCCGATACCTTTACCCAGATGGTCAACGCCGGGACGGCTCATCGCGTCCACCTGGCGCATGAAGTCGGCGGAATAACGGGTATGGCCGCCGATGGTTTCCTCACCCAGCAGATGAGCGGTGTAATCGATGCCATGTCCTTCCAGCCAGTCACGCAGACGGCCGTGATAATTTTCCTTGTACAGCTGTGCGACAACGTCGTAATAATCGACCCTTGTCCGTCCGGCCTTATCGCCCGGCAGAATCAGATCGGGAAGACAGGTACGAATATCATACCCTTTCATCTCGATAAACTTTTGGGGCAGCTGGTCGGTCCATGGGAAGGAATGGGCAAAACGGGTTTCATCGTTGAAAAACGCCTTGATGGTACTGCCCATCTCCTGCGGGAAACGTTCGAGGTAGCGTTCATAGGTCAGCTTGATAAACTGGTCGGTTGCTTCCTTTTTGAGGTAATTCGGCTGACCACGTCCGCCTTCATCATACGGGTCGATCAACAGCTGGACCTGATAGACGACGGTATCACGGTCACGCAGCAGCTCAAAATCCTTCATCCCGATTTCCATATGCCGGATGATCTGTGGCTTGAGGTAAGGTGTCAGCGGAACAGGTTCCATCGTCTCGACGTCATAGCAGAACAGGTTTTTCGGGAGTGAATCAAAATCTCCGTTCGGACGTCCCGCAATCCCGAACGGACGCAGGTTGGCATGGAACAGTGTCCCGGCAGGAACATCATACCGGGTAAAGTACAAAAACCGTTCCCTCAGCTTTTCATCCCGGCTGACCGCACCATTGCAGCTGCCTGCCGGCCAGTTAAACTCATCGTAAATCCAGACCGGTTCATCATGTTCCTTTTTATAGTCGAGCACCGTCTGAATCCGCCCGAACCATTCCTCGGTCATATAGTCCCCGACATATCCGCTCCGGGCATGGGGTGCCGAACAGGTGATGCCGGCCTCGGTCATCAGTTTGAGCTGGCGGAGAATCTCGTCATCTTCCAGTTTGTCATTCCAGAACCAGAAGGGAGTCTGCGCCTGATCGAGTGCTTTACAATCGCGGGGACTCAAAAAATCGGATTTATTCATCTGAAAATTCCTGCCTTTCCGTCCAGTATTTTGCTGCTTACAACAGCCTCTGTTACCTCCTATTATATCAGTTTCTGCATAAACTGAACAGTTTTCCCCTTTCAAAATCTGGATCGTTTATTCAAATAACTGGACTTCTTTTCTCAGACAGACCTGAAAAAACAACCTCACCCAGTCAATCACCATAAACTGTCAGTTCGGACACCGGCCCATAATTGACAACGATTGGTGAATTTGTTACAATAATATCAAAACTTGGAAAAGGGCGATGGCTATGAAACAGGAAATCACCGGACATACCGCACTTTACTGCCTGCTGGGCAGTCCCGTTGCGCACAGTATCTCTCCGCAGATGCATAACGCATCCTTTCTCCATCACGGGATAGACGCACGCTACCTTGCTTTTGACGTCAAACCCGAACAGCTTGCGGACGCGATCAACGGACTCAAGGCAATCGGCGTCAAAGGATTTAACCTGACCATGCCGCTCAAACGGGAGATGGTACCTTTCTGTGACCGGCTTTCCCCTGCCGCTGAAATCTGCGGCGCGGTCAATACCGTTATCAACGAAAACGGCATCCTCACCGGCACCACTACCGACGGCATCGGCTATCTGCTTTCGGCAAAGGACGCGGCCGGGTTTGATGACCTGCACGGCAAAAAGATTGTACAGCTGGGTGCCGGCGGTGCCGGAGTATCGGCACTGGTTCAGGCGGCGCTGGACGGTGCTGCACAGATTGACCTGTTTAATGCTCACGCACGTCCGGAACTGCTGCGCATCGTCGATCAGCTGCAAACCCGTACCCGGTGTGATGTACGGTTCCATCTGCTGGCCGATCAGGACGCACTGAAAAAAGCTGTCGGACAGGCTGACCTGCTGGTGAATACAACGCCGGTCGGTATGGCACCCGATCTGGAAGGTCAGAGCCTGATTACCGACCCCGGATGGTTCCATAAAAATCTGGTGGTCAGCGATATGATCTATGAACCGATGGAGACAAAGCTGCTTGCCCTTGCACGCCAGGCTGGATGCAAAACCTTCAATGGCCTGTACATGCTTTTGTACCAGGGAGCAGCCTCCTTCAAGATCTGGACCGGGCTGGAAATGCCGGTCGAAGAGATCAAAAAGAAATACTTTACCCCTAAAAAAAGATAACAAAAAATACCTGGCTGTTTCTCAAATCGGAGCAGCCAGGTATTTATTTTTAACAGTTATGTAGCTGTGACAACATCGTCCTTCGGGAAGCGGCGTCTGACTATGATAAAGGTAATGATGTGGCAAAGCGCGGTCACGACCCAGGTAACCGGGTACGAAATGTACAGCGTCGTCAGCGTCGGCGACAGGAACTTAAAGACGGTGAAAATCCACACGATTCGCAGTCCGCATGCACCCGTCAGCGAGACAATCATCGGGATAACCGAATATCCCATTCCGCGCAGTGAACCGACCATCGTATCCATAATGCCGCAGGTGAAGTAGGTCGGGCAGATGATCGACATTCTCAGCAGACCATACTGGATAACTTCCGGGTCGTTGGTATAAAATCCCAGCAGCACGGTACCGAAGAAGTACGCCAGCAATCCCAGCGTAATACCGAACAGGCAGACATAACCCTGACAGACATACAGAATCTTATTGACCCGTTTATACTTCTGCGCACCCATATTCTGGCCGGTAAAGGAGATAGCCGACTGGTACATCGAGTTCATTGCGACATAGACAAATCCTTCGATATTGGAAGCGGCGGTATTTCCTGCCATCGCAATCGAACCGAACGAGTTGACGCTCGACTGAATCAGAACGTTGGAAACCGAGAAGATTGCACCCTGCAAACCTGCCGGCAGACCGATCTGAAGGATTGCCTTGAATTTTTCACGGTGAATCTTCATCTTACGGAAGCTGAATTTCAAAGCGCCTTCCTCTTTGCGCAGGCAGTTGATGACCAGCGCCATCGACAGGCACTGGGAGATAATCGTTGCAAGCGCGACACCGGCGACGTCCATATTGAACACAATGACAAAGAACAGGTTCAGGACAATGTTCAGGATACCTGCTACCGTCAGGTAATACAGCGGTCTTTTTGTATCGCCGACCGCACGAAGCACCGCCGAACCGAAGTTATACATCATCATAGCCGGACATCCGACAAAGATAATCCGCATATACAGCGCTGCCTTATCCAGAACATCTTCCGGCGTTCCCATCACTTCCAACAGAGGACGTGCCAGCAGCAGACCCAGTACAACCAGTATCCCACCGCCGATCAGTGCGATCATCATGGAGGTGTGGATGGTTTCATGGATATTCTTTTCCTGACGTGCACCAAAATACCGCGCAACCAGTACATTTGTACCAATCGACAACCCCAAAAACACATTGGTCAGCAGGTTAATCAGTGCACCCGTCGAACCGACTGCCGCAAGCGACGTGCTTCCCGCAAACCGGCCGACAACAATAACGTCCGCAGCATTAAATAACAGCTGCAAGATACTCGAGAGCATCAGCGGTATTGCAAACCGCAAAATCTTCCCAGGCAATGGCCCGGAACACATATCCATTTCATAACTCCTGGAAGCCATACAACCATCCTTTCCTATTCAAACGCAAAACTTGGGCACCAAAGCCCAAGTTTATTATAAGCCCTTGCAGAAAAACTTACAATACTTTTTCATATTTTGCTAGCTTGCATTACCTAAATATTACATTTCTTTAAGTATACAGGCAGTCACCGTCTCTAACAGACCAAGCCGCTGCAAAAACACGGCTTTTTATTCTCCAGCCGGGTCAAATATTTTCCAAAATCTGTCCAATAACCGTCTCCGGCCGGTCAGCTTTTTGATACGGAAGGGAGCCGAGTTCTGCGGGCGCAGTTTGCATCAGATACGGGTGACCAACTGCGCCGAGCATCGGTAGGTCGTTGTGATTATCGCCGAACGCCATCACATCACACGGGTCGATTCCGGCAGCCTTGCAGACGGTCAGAATCCCTTCCCGTTTGCTCGCGACGCCGCAGTCCAGCCATAGACTGCCGCCAAGCGCAATCTGTACTTCACTTCCCCAGCGTCTGCGCCATTCATCCTGATATTGCAGCGCACCATCCGGGCAATAAGCTGATACCTTGACGATATCTTCCTCGATTGCTTCAGGTGCCGGAACAACCGTCACATCGTTCCCGACAAAATAGCGGATATGGTCGAGATAATCCTGATGCTTTGGAATCAGATAGCTGGTTTCCGCACCCGAAATCAATACCTCAAAATGCGGGATATCCAGTATCTGATGGCTGAGTGCAAGTGCGACTTCCCGTTTCACCGGCGTTTTGCCCGCAATCTTTCCGCCCGGAGTAAAGCAGATACCGCCATTTTCGCAGATAAAATAAATATCATCCGCAACCGGTGCAAACAGCTTGCGCAAACTTCCGTGCTGCCGTCCCGACGCGGCACAAAAGGCAATTCCATGTTCTTTTAATGCACGCACCTGCTCAAACAGCAGCGGAGAAATCTCCGTCGCGCCATTTTGCAGCAGTGTCCCATCGATATCGCTGGCAATCATTTTGATAGGCATATTACAACTTCCTTTATCTGTCAATATTCTGTTTTGATTGTATCATATTTTCCACTGCGAGACAAGCCCGGACGCGGCGCGTTCGCAAAGGCTGTTTCCATTGCAATCGAGCGGATTGCGGAGCAGGAGCGACCGTCGCGATCAAGTCTGTGGCGACACGCCACCCGGCGCGTTCGCAAAGGCTGTTTCCATTGCAATCGAGCGGATTGCGGAGCAGGAGCGACCGTCGCGAACTAGTCCGTGGCGACACGCCACCTGCCTTGACAGCCCGGTGCAATCTGCTATAATGATACTTGAACGTTTATCGTTTGGAAAGGAAGGATCAGGATGATTCCACAAAGACTCGCAAGCCTCCGTACTCTGATGCAGGCGAGAGGTATCGACCTGTATATGGTCACTTCGGCTGACTTCCATCAGTCGGAATATGTCGGCGATCATTTCAAAGCCCGCGCTTTTATCACCGGGTTTACCGGTTCAGCCGGCACTGCTGTCATTTCGATGGACGGTGCATGGCTGTGGACCGACGGGCGTTATTTTATTCAGGCGGCCGCACAGCTGGAAGGTACAACCGTTCAGCTGATGAAGATGGGACAGGAAGGTGTCACGACCGTCGATGCGTTTATTGAAGAAAAACTTCAAAGCGGTCAGACCCTCGGTTTTGACGGACGGACGGTATCGGCAAGCGCCGGTGCACGTTACCGCAAGATGGCACAGGATAAGGGTGCGGCTGTTGAAAGCCGTTATGATCTGGTCGGCGAAATCTGGGAAGACCGTCCGGCACTGTCTGCCGAGCCGGTATTTGAACTGGATGTCAAGTACGCCGGTCAGGCACGTGCAGAAAAGCTGAATGCACTCAGAAAAGCAATGGACAAGGATGGCGCTAATAAACTGGTGCTCACCTCGCTGGATGATATCGCATGGCTTTTGAATATCCGCGGCGGCGACGTTGCTTATAACCCGGTCGTCCTCTCCTACCTGATGGCAGATAAGGACGGATTTACTCTGTATGCAAACCGTGACTGCTTCCCTGCTCAGCTGGTGGAAAATTTGGCGGCTGACCATGTTGCCATCAAGCCTTACAATGATATCTATGCAGATATTCAGGCAGTCCCGGCAGGCGAAACCCTGATGGCAGACTGCGCACGCACCAACTTTGCCATCGTTGACAGCATCCCGGATGGTGTCAAACTCCTTGACCGCGAAAATCCCACCTATCTGCCCAAGGCACTGAAAAACCCGGTTGAGGTGGAAAACGAGAAAATCGCCCACATCAAGGATGGTGTCGCTGTCACCCGGTTTATCTACTGGCTGAAAAACAACATCGGCAAACAGAAGATTACCGAAATGAGCGCCGCTGCTAAAATGGAAGAATTCCGCCAAATGGGTGAAGATTACCTCGGCCAGAGCTTTGCACCGATTGTCTCTTATGGTGCACACGCTGCAATGTGCCACTACTCTCCTTCTGAGGAAAGCGATATCGAAATCGAACCGCACGGCTTTGCACTGGCAGATACCGGCGGACAGTACTATCAGGGTACCACTGATATCACCCGTACCTTTGCAGTCGGCCCGCTGAGCTATGAGCAAAAACACCATTATACCCTTGTCCTGAGAGGACACCTCAACCTTGCCGCTGCACGTTTCCTGTACGGCTGCACCGGTACCGCGCTGGATTACGCCTGCCGCGCTCCGCTGTGGGATGAGGCGCTGGACTACAACCACGGCACCGGACATGGCGTCGGCTACCTGCTCAATGTCCATGAAGGCCCCAACTCTTTCCGTTTCCGCATCGTTCCGGGCAACAACGCCGTCTTTGAGGAAGGAATGATTACTTCCAATGAACCCGGCCTGTATCTGGAAGGACAGTACGGCATCCGTATCGAGAATATGATCGTCTGCCGCAAGGATGTCAAAAATGAGTACGGCCAGTTTATGGCGTTTGACAACCTGACCTTCGTCCCCTATGAGCCGGACGCGGTTCTGCCGGAAGAGATGACCGCCAGAGAACGCGCTCTCTACAACGCTTATATGGAAGAAGTATACCAGAAGATTTCTCCTTACCTGCCTGAAGAAGAAAAAGTCTGGCTCAGACACGAAACTCGCGCGATCTGATCTGTATACGATTATGAAAAAATCCGCTCTGCGACTATGCAGGGCGGATTTTATTATATCAGCGTTTTTTCTTTTTATTCTTCTTATCCGACTTGACCCGCGGTTTACGCTGCGGGATACTGCTGAGGTCGAACAGATCACCCAGCGTTGCGCTAGCCGGTTCTTCACCCTTACCCATCAGCTGACGGACAATCCGGGTACGCTCGGCAAAAGCCTCTTTATCCTTGACCAGCGTCAGCAGAGAAGCCGAGTTTTCTGCGTCGGCAACAGCCGAATGCTGGCTTCCCGAGAAACTGCCGTCCGAAGCACCAAGGGCATTGGTCAGCGACAGCGGATTACGGCGTGAAAGTCCCATCAGGCGGGTATAAATCCGCTGGAAGTCCATCCAGCGGTTAAAGCATTTCGGGATTTCCAACTCTTTCAACCGGCATTCTCCGGAAAACTGCTTCCAGTCGGAATTGCTCCAGGCATAAATACGGACCTTGCCGTCCCCATTTTCCGAACCATCCATAATCCATTTTGCGAAAATATCGATTGCTTCTTTTAACAGCGGCGCGTTTTCCACGTCCTCCTGTTTAATTCCGGTCAATGCCGTGATATGCGGCATAACCGGGCTGTACTCCGGCTTTACATTCAGCGAAAAACGGTCGACCAGCTGGTAATCGTCGTTCAGCTTGACCGCGCCAATCTGAATAATCTCACTGATGACCACAAAACGTGCTTCCCGGTTTT